>CASFAQ010000049.1 GCA_949292725.1 uncultured Eubacteriales bacterium
TACAAGCGCCCCCCTTAGGGCCGCTTGTCCCACGGCTTTCGCCGTATATACGCGGGCTGTGATGCTTCTGCCTGCGAGTTTTCTCGCGTCAGTTGCATCACAGCCCGCTATGCACTTCTCAATGCTATCGTGCGGATAACAGGACTTGAACCTGCACGGGATTCCCCACTAGAACCTAAATCTAGCGCGTCTGCCAATTCCGCCATATCCGCATTTACCACGTTGATTGTAGCAGAGCTACACCAAATTGTCAACATAGTCCGGAGGCTTCCCCGCTTGTTTTCACACACCCATATGTGTTATCATACTGATATTACATATATATGGGAGGACGTTATGAATAAAAAAGAAATATCTGAGATAAAGCGCTTATTTAACAAGGACAGATGTCATGTGAGACGGCTTTGCGGCTGTTATGTAGACGCCGAGAAGAATGTCCGTACGACTGTTAAGCATGCATTTCTTTCCCTTGAAGAGGAAGAAATGTTCAAATACATCAATATTTTTCGTTCGACTCTTTCAGGCTCTCTTGGTAAAAACCTCATTAACCTTGATTTTCCCACAAGGGAGGAATACGAGGGTGGAACTCAGGAATTCCTGCTTTGTCTGCGTGACAGCAGACTTGAGGATGACGAACTTATAGAGCAATTTTATCAAAAAGTAATTGAATACTATGACTACGCCGAAAACTACTATATCATTCTTGCGCATGCCGCTTATGATATACCAGGCGTGACCACGGACGGGATGACTATGGATGATGCAAGCATATATGTGTATGAGCATCTCATATGCTGCATATGTCCGGTAAAACTCGAGAAATCAAACCTCTGTTACAACTCCGAGTCCAATACCATAGAAACCACCATAAGAGACTGGCTTGTTGACGTGCCTGCTCATGGTTTTTTATTTCCTGCATTTAATGAGCGCAACACGGATATACACTCAATGCTGTATTATACAAGAAAGAGCGAAGAGCCCAATACGCAATTTATGGATAATATGTTTGCATGCAGCCGCCCGCTTACGAGTAAGGAGCAGGACGGTGTATTTCGCACAATCATAGAGCAGTCTCTGGGCGAGGACTGTAATTTTGATACGGTAAAAAATATTCATGATAATCTTAATGAGATGATAGAGGAGCAAAAGGAACTTCTTGAGCCGGTAACTCTTGATAAGAATGATGTTAAAAATCTGTTTGTAAAAAGCGGAATAGATAGTGAGCGTCTCGATGATTTTGATGATAACTATGAAAGAATTTTCAAATCAGATGATACTGAGACCGAATCCGTAACATCTCTTTCAGCTGCCAATATTACTAATACCAGAAACATTGAGGTAAAAACCTCTGACGTAGTCATTAAGGTCAAACCCGAACGAAGCGACCTTATCGAGACAAGGGTAATTGACGGCATACCATATATTCTTATTCAGGTAAATGAACATGTGGAATTAAACGGAGTTATAGTTAAACCTGACGAAAACTGATATGTATGACGGGCTTGATGATATCAAGTCCGTTCCCTCTTTTGTTCATATGATTACGGGCTGAATCTGCCTTCCGCAAAGCGCTTCCTTCATTGTATCCTTAAGCTTACCAACATCGGCAATCATGGAATTTGGTTTTTTCTGAAAATTATCCTGTCCAAAAGGAACAAAAAATATATTCTTCATATTCATTGCCAGCCCTATATTTTTAAAATTAGCGCCAAGGGCGTCATTGGTAGATATAGAGATGACAAGAGGCTTGCCGTTTCTAAGGTGCGCCTTTGCGGCCATAAGCACCGGACTATCTGTTATACCGTTGCAAAGCTTTGCAAGTGTATTGCCGGTACAGGGAGCTATCACCATGATGTCAAACGGATCATTTGGCCCTATATACTCTGCCTCCTCAATCGTTTTCATGCCCTTATGATTGGTTATCTTTTCAATCGTCTGCACAAACTCCTCTGCGTTTCCGAATCTGGAGTTTATGATCTGCACATTATTTGAAAATACAGGAGTAATATCCGCCACTTCACCCGCAAGTATCTTTAGTTCTTTTGTTATTTTAGCAAATGTACAAAAGGAGCCGGTTATACCGAATCCAACCTTGCAATCGGCTAATTCCACTTATATTCCCCCTGCTAACTGTTCTATGATTACATTTCCAAGAATCTCCCCTGAAGTTTTCGGCGAGTATTTTCCGGGCAGCGAAAGGCTGTGTACCGCCGTAATAGTCTGCCGCGCACAGTATTCAAAATCCGTACCTCCGGGAATCGAAGCGATATCTATGATAACTACATTTTTACTGAACTTATCTATTATCTCCTTCGTCAGTATCCTCGCTGGCACTGTATTTATGATATAATCGTATTCCATGTATTCCGGGCGTTCAAACATATTGCACACGTCCATTCCATCAAATACCGCTTCCTCCCTCTGTCGCCTGCTTCTTGCCGCAACAGTCACATAAGCTCCCATAAGACGGAACCTGAGCGCAATCTCCTTTGCACATCTTCCGTATCCGGTTATAAGACATTTTGAGCCGGATATATTTCGTTTACTGTATTTTATTGTCTCTGCAAGCGTCCCTTCAGCAGTAGCCACAGCATTCTTACGCGCTATCTCGTCATCGTTTGAGAAATCAAACTGCTTAAAACACGAGAATCTGTCAGGTATGTTCCAGCCAAAGAGTATAACCGTATCCTTAATCATACCCGCTACGGAAAGCCACCTCTCACTTACGGGCGTGGGAAGTATTACGGCGCCGCAGCCTTTAAGCGCTTCGCTTAATTTCTCCTTACGTTCTGCCCCATTTGCTATATCATCACACGCCAGATCAAATGTTTTAACCACATAACCTGCTTTAACAAGCGTATCAGCGAGATAACACTGTCTAAGATCTCCTCCGACCACCGCTATTTCCATATATAACTACCCCCTCTACATTAAGATATGCAGTTACATTTATTCCTGTGATTTGGCATCATAATAAAATGCCGCCCGGTCTGTAACCGGACGGCCCATTTCATAATTTCATATGTAATGACACATTAATATTTCGGCTCCATATACTCAGCCTTGTTATAATAATTGCCCCTGAACAGAGGAATATCCTTTGCTGCAAAGAGTTCTACAACGGATACTATCTGATATCCGTTTTCTACAAAATAAGGCACAAGTTCTTCTACGGCCTCTGCGGTATTTGGCATTGTTTCATGGAAGAGAACAATATCCCCGTCTTTTGCCGTCTTACTTACTTCAACTATGCGCTCCTTGGTTACCGTGCTCTCCCAGTCGTTGCTTATGATATTACATCCTATCATAGGCACGTTAACGTTCTCAAGCACCAGAGCATTCTGCCCAAGGTTCGGTGGACGGAGCGTAAAATTGCTGATTCCCGTAAGTTCTGAAAGAGCATCTCTTGATTTTTCCACCTCTGCCGCAATAGCCTCACCATCCGGGAATACAGTAGAATCCGATAATGAGCTCCACTGCGATGTATGATTGGCAATCTCATTACCATTCTCCATGGATATAAGGACCTCATTTCTCATGGATTCGCTGGTAAGTTTACTTGTAACATAATTAAATGTTGCATGCATGCCGTATTCCTTAAGTACATTAAGTATTCTCATGCTATAATCACTGTCAGCCGAACCCACAGGTCCATCGTCAAACGTAAATGCTATCATAGGCTTCTCAGGATCTATCCATGATATATCAAGCTTATCATATACGAATGCGCCTTCCTGCATGTACTGCGGAGTCGCCGTAGGCTCCGGTATGTCAGTAGGTTCTGCAACCGGCTCTGCTGAAGGACTTACTGTGGCGCTTGGAACAACAGTACTTTGTACCTGCGGATTTGTAACATCCGTTGGCTGTGGAGATGGTACCGCAACTTCCGGTTCCTGAATCTTATTCTTTACGGTAATCTTACATTTCATTTTCTTAGCACCTGCCTTTGCAGTTATGACTGCCTTACCTTTTTTCTTAGCTTTTACAACGCCCTTTTTTGAAACGGAAGCGACCTTCTTTTTGGACGACGACCATTTCACCTTGCCCTTATAGCTCTTCACCTTAAGCTTAACACTGTCTCCAATCTCAAGCGACACCTTCTTCTTATTAAGCTTTATCTTAGCCGCCTTACCTGTAGCGGGAACGCTACCAAGGATGCCGATAACAAGCGAAGTCATAAGAACGCATGCGACTGTTCTCATCATTTTTGTGTTCATAATATCCCTTCATTCAAATAATATATAATGATTATATCAAATGTATGCGTCTAATACAAATAGATACTTAAACCTTTTTTTGCTTTTTGAACCCGGAAGCTACGGCAATAAGTATATCCAGTTGTTCATTGCTGAGTCCTTTTGCCAGTCTGCACAGCTCATCCAGCTTCTTCGGATTGGTGGATACTGTATCAAAAAATTCTGCAGGAGTAATATCAAAATATTCACATATGTAAAAAAATAAAGCCATCGAAGGATAGTTGATACCGTTTTCTATGTTATTGATATAACCGGCGCTCTGACCAAGGGACAAGCTCATATCACGTGCGGAAACACCTTTATTCAGTCTGAGTTCTATAAGTCTTTCAACAAACTTTTCCTGATCCATTAATCTTTCCTCCTGACACTTTATCGGTGTATAGCAATTGTACTATATAGGATGCTTAGCTATATCCTGTTTATTCATTCAAAATCTCGCCAGCGTCTAATTAAACAGGATACACCGGATGTGTCTAAAGACAGCAAAAGATTCCCGGATGTACCTCTGCGATTGCAGAAGACATCCGGGAATCCTTCTATGGACAATTTATTATAGCACAAATTAATTATGTCTTTTTTTACTGAAGCTCAGCCTTAAGAGCCTGTGTAAGTGCAGGTACTATCTTATTAAGATCTCCTACGATACCATAATCAGCCACATCAAAGATTGGTGCATCCTCATCCTTGTTGATAGCGATAACGATATCTGATTCTTCCATTCCGGCTACGTGCTGGATAGCGCCTGATATACCGATTGCAAAGTACAGATTAGGACGTACTGTCTTTCCTGTCTGTCCAACCTGAAGATCTACCGGAAGCCATCCATTCTCTACAACTGCACGTGAGCAACTTACAGTACCGCCAAGTACCTCTGCAAGATCCTTAAGCATCTGGAAGTTCTCTGCCGAACCTACTCCACGTCCTCCTGATACAAGGATGTTTGCCTCCATTATATTCTCTGTGGTCTTAGCCTGCTTGATGATATTGATAATCTCAACATATTTATTGTTCTTCTCAAAGCCCGGATTATATTCTATAACCTCAGCCTTTGCACCCTTTACCGGCTCAAGCTTCTGCATAACGCCCGGACGTACCGTAGCCATCTGAGGACGGTTGTCAGGACATGCAATGGTAGCAATAGTATTACCACCAAATGCAGGGCGTGTCATAAGAAGCTGATTATGCTTCTGTTCCTGATTAGGCAGCGGATTGATTGGGAAATCGCCAATCTCAAGCACGGTACAGTCAGCCGTAAGACCTGTTCTTACTCTTGCCGAAACCGTAGGACCAAGATCACGTCCGATTGCCGTTGCCCCTACTAACATTATGTCAGGCTTGTACTCGTTGATAACCGAAGCTAACGCATGTGCGTATGGCTCAGTTCTGTATGTCTCAAGCTCAGGATCATCCACAACGATTACTTTGTCCGCGCCATACTCTGCAAGGCTGTCTGCAAGACCCCCAACGTTATAACCGATAAGTACGGCAGTTACGTCTGTATCAAGGTCTTTTGCAAGCTCCTTAGCTTTTCCGATTAACTCAAAAGCAATGCTGCTTAACTCATTATCTACCTGCTGAGCGTAGATATATACGCCTTTATACTGTTCTAAATCCATTTTATTCACCACTTTCCTTCAAATGATTATATGATATGTTTCTCTTTAAGTTTACCCATGATGTATTCAACTGACTCAGCTGCATCAAGATTAACTTTTTCGCCTGCACCCTTACGAACCTTATCTGACGCCTTGGCAATCTTAGTAGGAGAACCCTTAAGTCCGATGTCCGCATCATCAACGTCTTTAAGGTCATTTCTTCCCCATACTGTAACTTCTTTGTCATATGCATCAAATATTCCGCCTGGTGTCATATAACGAGGAACATTTAATTCTGAAAGTGCTGTTATAAGACAAGGCATCTTAGCCTTTATCTCATGATATCTGTCTTCATACTGTCTCTTAACGATTACATAATCGCCGTCAATCTTAATATCCTCTGCATAAGATATAACCGGCACTCCAAGATGCTCGGCAATCTGAGGTCCAACCTGAGCTGTATCTCCGTCGATAGCCTGACGTCCTGTGATAATAAGATCATAATCAATATTTCTTAATGCTCCGGCGATTGTTGTAGATGTAGCCCATGTATCAGCTCCACCCAATACTCTGTCCGTTACAAGAATCGCATGGTCAGCGCCCATAGCCATAGCTTCACGAAGAACATCATCAGCCTTTGGAAGTCCCATTGTAATAACAGTTACTTCTGCACCACACTCTTCCTTGATTCTAAGAGCTGCTTCAAGACCGGCCTTATCATCCGGATTCATTATAGCAAGCATTGCTGCTCTGTCCAGCGTACCGTCAGGATTAAATTTAACGCCGCCCTTGGTATCTGGTACCTGTTTAACACATACAACGATTTTCACGGTATTTTCACTCCTTATGATTATTATATTTACTACTTAAGCAACGCACCCGAAATAACCATGCGCTGAACCTCTGATGTTCCCTCGTATATCTCTGTAATCTTAGCGTCACGCATCATACGCTCAACATCATATTCTCTGATGTATCCGTATCCACCGAAGAGCTGTACCACTTCAGTTGTAACTGCCATTGCTGTTTCTGCAGCGAACAGTTTAGCCTTTGCAGCCTCTACTGAATACACCTTCTGGGTTGCCTTAGCCATAGCGGCCTTATATACAAGAAGCTGTGCAGCTTCAACTCTTGTAGCCATATCAGCAAGCTTAAACTGTGTGTTCTGCTGCTGTGCGATAGAACGTCCGAACTGCTTTCTCTCCTTGGTATAGTCAATAGCTCTCTCAAGAGCTCCCTCTGCGATACCAAGAGCCTGTGCAGCGATACCGATACGTCCGCCGTCAAGTGTATGCATGGCGATAGGGAATCCCTTGCCCTCAGGTCCTAACAGATTCTCCTTTGGAATTCTGCAGTCTTCGAAGATAAGCTCATATGTTGATGAACCACGTATACCCATCTTCTTCTCCTTAGTTCCGAATGAGAATCCCGGAGCTCCCTTGTCTACGATAAATGCTGAGAAATTCTTTTTCTTTCTTCCGCGCTTATCCTCTGTGATGCTTGTAATGGCGATGACAATATATACATCAGCCTCCTTACCATTGGTAATGAAGCACTTTGATCCGTTAAGAACCCACTCATCTCCGTCAAGAACAGCCTTAGTCTGAGCTCCCTGAGCGTCAGTTCCTGCTCCCGGCTCTGTAAGTGCAAAAGCTCCAAGCTTAGCTCCGGTAGCAAGATCCCTTACATACTTCTGTTTCTGTTCCTCAGTACCATATGTCATAATAGGATCTATACACAATGATGTGTGAGCCGATACGATAACGCCGGTAGTTCCGCACACCTTTGAAAGCTCCTCAACGCACATAACATATGTCAGCGGATCACAACCCTGTCCGCCGTACTCCTTTGGTACAGGAATTCCAAGGAAGCCTGCCTTTGCCATCTTCTCAACTGTTCCTCTAGGGAATACCTCTGTCTCATCAACTTCCTGAGCAAGAGGCTTAACTTCTGTCTCAGCGAATTCCTTAAATAAGGTTCTCGCCATTTCATGTTTTTTATCTAAAGAAAAATCCATGATCTATAATCCTCCATTTATTATTTAAACATCATAAGCTTATTTGCTGTAATCGTAGAATCCGATTCCCGTCTTACGTCCAAGCTTTCCTGCTCGAACCATCTTACGAAGAAGTGGATGAGGACGATACTTAGGATCACCTGTCTCTGCCTGAAGAACCTCCATGATTGCAAGGCAGATATCAAGACCTACAAGGTCTCCGAGCGCCAAAGGTCCCATTGGATGATTGGCGCCAAGCTGCATTGCCGTATCGATTCCCTCTACTGATGCAACGCCGTCTGCGTAGATTCCTACAGCTTCGTTGATCATAGGGATAAGTATTCTGTTAACAACAAATCCTGCTGCTTCATTTACTTTAACAGGGGTCTTTCCAATCTCCTCAGCAATCTTAGTAACTTTCTCAACTGTTTCATCAGGAGTGTTCTCACCTGCGATAACCTCGATCAGCTTCATTACAGGAGCCGGATTAAAGAAATGCATTCCGATAACAGGCTTTGATATTCCTGCTCCGATCTCCGTGATTGAAAGTGATGATGTGTTAGTAGCAAATATGACATCAGGCTTAGTGCATATAGCTTCAAGCTCCTTAAATGTCTGCTTCTTAACATCCATAACCTCAAGAGCTGCCTCAACGATAAGATCTGCATCTGTGCAGATATCCTTTACACCTGTTGTAATCTTTGCAAGAATAGCGTCCGCATCTTCCTGGCTCATCTTACCCTTAGCTACACGCTTCTCAAATCCTTTTGCGATCTTATTCTTTCCATTAGCTGCAAATTCTTCATTAATGTCGCACAGATATACTTCATATCCCTCTGTCTGTGCAAATGCCTGTGCAATACCTGAACCCATGGTTCCTGCACCGATAACTCCAACTTTCATTTCATTGCCTCCTTAAAATCATTTTATATGAATTGTAATTATCTGTTCTTAAACGGAACTACCTTAAGCTTCTTTTCCTTATCCTTCTCAAGGAAGTTACCCATTCCGGCCTTCTGGTCCTCAGTCTCGAAGCAGTCTCCAAAGAGCTTCTCTTCTATAACGATAGCTGCATCCATATCGACCTGAAGTCCGTCGTTCATCGCCTTTTTGCAGTTGCGAACTGCTATCGGAGCCTGACTGGCAATGCCGGCCGCCATCTTTTCTGCAGCCTCCATAAGCTCCTCAATAGTTTCGTATACGGCATTAACAAGTCCGATCCTGTATGCTTCCGCAGCTTTTATATTGCGTCCGCCGTATACCATCTCCTTAGCCTTTCCTACGCCGATTATACGCGCAAGTCTCTGTGTCCCTCCGAATCCCGGAGTGATTCCAAGACCTACCTCAGGCTGTCCGAACATAGCGTTTGCAGAACACAGTCTTATATCGCAGCTCATCGCAAGCTCGTTACCGCCGCCAAGAGCAAAACCATTTACTGCCGCAATTACCGGAACAGGGAATGTCTCTATCTTACGGAATATATCATTACCGAATTTGCCAAACTTTTCTCCCTCTTCCTTAGTCATGGTGCTCATCGCACCTATATCAGCGCCCGCAACAAATGACTTATCGCCTGCGCCTGTAACTATCACGCAGCGTACCGCATCAATGTCTATAGCGTCAAATGTATCTGAGAGATCCTTAAGGACCTCCTCATTGAGAGCGTTAAGCGCCTTCGGACGATTGATGGTCACCTTGGCAACATATCCGTTTACTTCATAATCTACGTATCCCATTAGTCAGTTATCTCCTTTATTAATACTTTTCAACTACGGTAGCACAACCCATTCCGCCACCGATACAAAGTGTTGCAAGACCTCTGTTATAGTTATCGTTCTTAGCCATCTCGTGAAGAAGAGTTACAAGGATACGGCATCCTGATGCTCCAACCGGATGTCCGAGAGCAATAGCTCCACCATTCGGATTGAGTTTACTAAGGTCAAATCCAAGATCCTTTCCTACTGCAACTGACTGTGCAGCGAAAGCCTCGTTAGCCTCATACACATCAAAGTCATCTATGGTAAGACCCGTCTTTTCCATAACCTTTTTGGTTGCAGCCACAGGTCCGATACCCATTATAGAAGGATCCACACCGCCAAGCGCTCCTGCTATCCATGTAGCCATAGGTGTAACCCCAAGCTCCTTAGCCTTCTCCTCTGACATAACTACCACTGCTGCAGCTCCGTCATTAATTCCTGATGAATTACCTGCAGTAACCATCTTTCCAGGCTCTCCATCCTTGGTCTTAAATGCCGGACGAAGCTTAGCAAGTCCCTCCATTGATGAATTGGCACGAGGTCCCTCGTCCGTATCAAATATAATTGTCTGCTTCTTCTGCTTAACTTCTACAGGAACGATCTCATCCTTGAATGCTCCCGATTCGATTGCAGCACATGCTTTCTGCTGGCTTGCCAGAGCGAACTCATCAAGTTCCTCACGGGTAAGACCCCACTGCTCGCAGATATTCTCAGCTGTAGTTCCCATATGGTAACCATTGAATGCATCCCATAACGCATCATTTACCATCGTGTCAACCAAAGCTCCATTATTCATTCTGTAACCATAACGACCCTGCATCATTGCATAAGGAGCCATGGACATGTTCTCCATACCGCCTGCAACCACGATGTCCGCATCTCCTGCGATAATCATCTGAGCAGCCATGTTAACGCAGTTAAGACCTGAACCACATACAACGTTAGCCGTAACAGCCGGCACCTCTACAGGAAGTCCTGCCTTAATAGACGCCTGACGCGCTACGTTCTGTCCAAG
>CASFAQ010000050.1 GCA_949292725.1 uncultured Eubacteriales bacterium
ACATCTCAGCAAATATGCGACTTAAGGCAATGTCGAAGGGAACAAAGGAAAAGGTCCAGCTCATACTTGCCATGAGCCGAAAGGCAGATCTCTACTGTCTTGACGAGCCAATAGGAGGCGTAGATCCTGCATCAAGGGATTATATACTTAACACGATTCTTAGCAATTATAATGAAGAAGGATCAATATTAATATCCACTCATCTGATATCGGATATTGAACAGATACTTGACGAAGTACTTATGATACAGTATGGATGTCTGTATATGCAAAAAACCGTGGATCAGATACGAGAAGAGAATCATACATCTGTGGATGGATTTTTCAGGGAGGTGTTCAGATGTTAGGAAAGCTTTTAAAACACGAATTCAGACAGAGCAGCCGTATGTTGCTTATGATACTTGGAATACTGGTAGTTGTCACACCACTGACGGCATTATATACAAGATTTAATATGAATCGTATACCGAATGCTGATACGCCGTTTTTTGACATACTTGATGCATTCCAGATTATCGCCGTCATACTGTATGTATGTGCGATGATTGGAGCTTGTGTCGCTACGATTATTCTTCTTATGTACAGATTTTACAAAAGCATGGTCACAAGCGAGGGATATCTGACACATACGCTTCCTGTTAAAACATCGTATTTAGTTGTCTCAAAGCTTATCGTAAATGTTGTGTGGCAGCTCATAGCCTATATTTTTATGTTCCTGTCCATCATTACATTTACACGTATACTTGGCATGTGGACATTAAGCGATATTAATATCAACACATTTATGAATGCACTGCATTATATGGGAGTAGATGCTTCCTTTATAATACTGGTAATTATGAGCGTATTTGTGCAAATAGTGACCACTGTACTGCAATTCTTCGTATCATTTGCAATAGGTCACAGATTAAACGGACATCCTTTTTTAGGCTCGATTATTACGTATATCGTAATTTCGATAATAATTCAGATAATAAGCACGGTAATCGGCGTAATATTCTCAGTATATACATATGATAACATGCCTTACTCGATATCATCCGCCATGAATCCGCTCATGATATTATCGATTATATCCTCGCTGATATTATGTGTGATATTCTATTGCGTAACCGTGTGGACCTTTAAGAACAGACTTAACATATAGCCGCTGACAAAATAAATGCAAAGATTATATTGACAACATCATAACCAGATGCTATTATAATATGGCGTGAAAAACAGAATGTTTTTCACGCCATATATTGATATGCAGGAATGGCGGAATTGGCAGACGCGCAGGCTTCAGGTGCCTGTGGTGGCAACATCGTGTGGGTTCAAGTCCCATTTCCTGCATTTTTTATTGGTTTGGATTGCTCCTTGCCTTAGGTATTGCAAAATCCGGATGTTCACCGCTCCAGCCCGTCTGTGGCATACTCTCTATTATATGCATATCCTCATTGCTTATCTCGAATCCGAATATATCCGTATTCTCAATCATCCTTTCAATAGAAGAGGATTTAACAAGCGGAATCACATCATTCTGTATACAGAATCTTAAGCAAATCTGCGAAGGTGTGACTTCATATTTTTCTGCAAATGACACGATAACCGGATTATCAAGCAGGGCGCCTCTTCCAAGCGGACTCCACGCCTGTACCCGAATATCATTCTTCTTACAATACGAAACCGCAGCATGCTGTATATACCCCGGATGAAACTCAAGCTGGTCCGCCACCGGTCTTATTCTGGCAAATGACAGAATGTTATCGACATGGTGCGGGAGGAAATTACTAAGTCCGATTCCCCTTACTATTCCCTCATCATACAGCTCCTCTAAGGCAGTCCATGTCTCCTTCTGCAGCTCCTTCCAGTTGTTATCATCCTCAGCCTGCTTCGGCCAATGGATAAGATACATATCCAGATAGTTCGTGCCCAGTCGGTTAAGAGTATTCCTGCATGCCTCCTTTGCAGATTCATATCCCATTTCATCAAACCAGAGCTTAGATACTATAAAAAAATCCTTCCGGTCAATTTTACTGTCCTTTATAGCCTTTCCTAGAACCCTTTCGGTCTGGTAGAGGGATGCCGTATCAAAATATCTATATCCCGCCGAAATTGCGGTGCCTATGATCTCGTAATTATCTCCTCCCTTGGCATTATACGTTCCAAATCCAATACACGGAATCTTCATGCCATTGGACAACTCATAACAATCATACATAGATTTCATTACATCATCTCCTTGTATATATTAAAGGGGCAGCTACACACCTAATCTGCCCCTTTGTATATATTATTATTCCAATTATTTAACGGCAATCTCCTGACAATATGGTGTAAGCGTTGCCTTATCCCATACAAATAAGGAGGATCTGTACGCATTTACAGGCCATTTCGCAGTAATCTGTACCTGTGCAAATCCATTGGCTCCGACTGACACATCCTTTTCGCTTACCGCTACAAGCTTGCCCTCAGCATCATATGCGCTCCATATAACCGAAAGGTTCTTAGCTGTCGCATCATTTTTGATATATACGCCAAGGTCATCGTCAGTAAATCCGGTAAGCACGCCAAACGGCTGCGCTGCGCCTCCTACATGAAGGATTATCTCGTTGGATTTGATTCCTGTAGGCGATACACAGTATACCTTAAGCGTCTTTCCCTTAAGTGCGTCAGTGAGTGTAAGATTGCCCTCTGAATCAACAAAAACTCCTGCTTCCGCTCCGGTATCGGCATCTATAACATGCCACTCTCCATCAGTTATCTCATTTCTTGAGAACGTATATTTAGCAAAAAATGAAATCGTACTTCCCACAGCAAGTTCCTTAGATACATCCGTTTCAGTTGTAATGGAAACTCTTGTGTCAGGATCAGCCAGTTCAAAGTCAACTTTTACTGCCTGGCCCTTATTAAGAGTAACCTCTACATAAGGCATCTTATCATCATCCGTGCTGATGTTCTGTAAAACTCCGTTAATATACGCCTTATTCCACTCAACACCGCACCTTACCTTTACAACATTATTATCCTCATCGGATGTCATGGTAACGCTTGCCTTCCAGCTGTCAAGATCCCAGCTGATATCACACTGTGTATTGCATCTTGCACGAAGTCCGCTTATGCTTCCCTTATATGAATCAGAAAGAAGTGTTGGAAGTATCTCTATAACTCCGGTGTTGGAGTACAGGAGTGATTCGTTAACCGCACCCATTATACCAAAGGCAGAGTCCGTACAATACGTAGAACTGTGGTTTGCATTATGTGACGTCATCATCGTGCTGTACTGATAATTATTGGTAAGAAGGTACTTGATAACATTCTCAAAACCGGTTACATTCTTAAGTCTTGCCTCAACAAGTGCCTTGTGGGTAGGTCCGTGAGACTCTGACGCCTCCTGACCGCCATATGCCGCAGACCTTGCATCCATAGCTTTTATAACTCCTATACGTAAGGCGTCACTGCTCTGGCTTTCATATCCCGGCCATGCAACATATGCATGACTTACATGTCTGTGGGAATGATAATCCGTAAGGTTCGGTGTAGCCCACTCTTTAAGCTCTCCTGTATCTGCATACTGGTAGTCCGGAATCTTGCTTTCAAAATCCGCCCATGACGCCAGAAGCTGTTCCCTGTCAGAAGGATTGATTATGTCAACAAGAGCCCTGGCCATGAATATTGTATCTCTGGCTGCCGATATGTCCATGGTCGTATTATATGCAAGTGCATACTTGCTGTTCTCACTCCATCCCATAGGAGTATTCTCCGGTGAGTATCCCGGCGTGAACAGGTACTTACAGTTAACATCTCCCTCAGCAATCGCCTGACTTATCGTAGTTCCGTCGTCCACATGCTCCTCGCCGTATCCATCGGTATAATATCTTTCATCCACGTACTGAAGCCAGAAATTCATGGTCTTTTTAACCATAGGATAAAGTATATCCTCTAAAAGATCCATATAACCCGTACTTGTTATCCTTGCAACATCTTCATCCGAATAGTCAAGCACATCCCTGTTTCTTTCTATGTCGACATCTTTTCCTACCGGAATCTGCTGGTTGCCATAACACTGATAATACTCAAATATAGGAATTATAAGCCAGTCGGTGATTCCGTTCACATATATATGCGGATATCCCTCCATGAAATGATAGCTCCCCGCAACTCCGGTTCCGTCAACACGCGGTGGAGCCTTAATGGCATCCTCCATACCGTATATATTATGAGCGTCATCGACCCAGTCCTCAACCATCCTTACGATGAAGTTGATATAGCCCTCTCCTGCTCCTTTCATATTGCCGGTATTCATTCCGGATACCTGAAGGTTAGTATTGGCGTCAAGAGTGTAGTCTCCGCTCCAGTCAGGATTCCATGCGCCGTTCCATATTCCACCCAGTCTCGTGGACGAGTATCCGCTTGCACATATAAGCCCGAATCTTCCGTTATTATATATTCTTTCAAGGAATGCTTTATTTATAGTATTCTTATTGGAATTCTGAAGCGCTATAAGCTCAGTATTGGTAAGCTGCCTGTCAGCAAGCTCATCCTCAGTCGTACACAAATCTATACGGACATTATTAAACATTCCGCCATGTATCGCAACATGTGGTGCAAGAAGTTTATTGTAACTGTCATTATCCGATTTGATCTGATTGGATGCTATAATTCCGTCTATATCACTGAGAAGGCTGTCATAAAGCTTTTCTTTAACATCATTTACATCCTGGCATCCATCGTCTATGCGGTCAACCTTTGTTATAAGCATTATGGAATTAGTGCCGGTAACCATAAGTTTCGGATCATTGGCTCCTTTTATGGTTCCTCCGCCAAAGCTTGATGGAACCGATATATCACGCGTATCAGCAGCATAATCAACATTACCGTCAGTTACGACTCTTGTAGCCGAACCCCAGCCGCCATATGCAAACATTGTAGGCTCAATATTCTTAGAACCTTTACGATTCTGTACCGGATATTTTGCCACCATACCAAATGCATAGCCATTGCCATCCTCGGTCACTACATAATCCGAATCCGGTCTTGGGCTTACCGTTCCCTGATTACGCATCTCAACAAGGTGATCCATCGACAAAGTCAGATCAAGTTTCTGTCCCTCAGGCGCTTCAATGTATGTAACAATTATCTCATCGCTTCTTGATGCAAATGACCTTCTGTTCCATTCATTACCTGAAGCATCCTTCCACTGAACTCCAACCTCACCCGTCTCATAATTGGTATATCTGTTATAGTTGGATGAATTCTCCGATGTATAATCATTATTGATTATACGGTACTGTGCCGCAGGCTGATACGGTCTTGACCACGTAAGACCCCAGCCCGTTCCGTACTGTGATGAAGCATATGCATCCACCGCACTGACCCATGGAAAGTTCTCACGGCTTATCGCACCCTTCCTCTGCTCGTCCAGAATACTGCTTATATCGGGTGTCTCATATATGTTATTATTATCTGTTACAATTTTGGTATTATTGAATATGAATACATCCTCGTTTGGGTCACAGCTTTCTATAAAGCCAATCTCGCCATTCGCAGTTACCGAGCCATCCCTCCAGGTATCATTGGTAGTTGCTGTTTCGATTGTTTTATATGTGGACTCATTAAATCCTATGGAATCTCCAAGCCCGTATTTCCAGTCATTAGCCTCGTATGCCTTCATAACATTATTATCCTCAGCTTCTATTATGATTGCAGTATCGCCTGCTATCGGTCCCATAAGTATAACGGCAAGTGATAATGCAATTATTCTCTTGATTCTTTTCATGCGATACCACCTCTCTATTTTTTGATAACAACTTTCTTAATCTTAGAATATTTTCCATTTACCTTCTTTTTCTGCACCTTCTTATAAGCGCATACTTTAATAAAATACTTCCTGCCCTTCTTAAGCTTAATAGTGCATTTGGTCTTTTTTGCCTTCTTAACCGTAGCCTTTAGCTTGTATTTGCCCTTTTTCTTGTTGGCAACAAATACTTTGTAGCCCTTGGCTCCCTTTATTTTCTTCCACGATACGGTAACTTTTCTGCCCTTTACCTTAGTCTTAATCCTAGGTGCCTTAAGTTTATCAGAAGTATTTTTTGACGTCTGTGTAATACCCGTATTCGTTACCTGGGAAATCTGCTGGTCAAATGAAAATTTAACCTCGTTCTTTACACCGCCTGACCCCATTATAAGCGTGTAAAACCCACTTACAGGCTGAGCGTTAAGCTTAAAACTTATAACGTTTGCCCCACTTTTTTTCTGACCCATATACACTATGTAATCAGAGGCTGTGTTAAAATCCGTCGAGCCATTCCACGAAGGACTGTAGCATACGACCGAAGTCTCACCCCCTGATATCTGAGCATCAGATACCGTAACTGTTACTACTGCACTGTTTCTGTCTGCCGTAACACTTATCTTGGAGCTGTCTGCCTTTGCAGTGGATGACAAAAGCATTACCATGCCCATGAAGAAAGCCGCCATAAGAATGTGCAGATGTTTTGTTCCTTTCATTACACTTCTCCTTTCATTTTCTCATATATTTATCTGCCCGTTTTTTTATCAACCATGCTGCAAAACCACTCGCACAGTTCGGACAGTCCCTCACCTGTTCTTGATGAAATATTGATAATCTTTATATCCGGATTAGCATCTGCCGCATCATTTACAACCCTGTCGGTATCAAAATCAAAATGCGGAACCATATCATATTTGTTAAGTACCAGAGCATCCGTCGTTGCAAACATAAGAGGGTACTTTGCCACCTTATCATCCCCCTCAGGCACACTCAGAATGGCAATCCTGAAATCTTCTCCTATATTAAATTCTGCAGGGCATACAAGATTGCCGATATTCTCCACAAATATAACGTCAAGCCCCTCCAGATCAAAATCCGGAAGTATATGCTGTATGGACATAGCCTCTATGTGACATGCTCCGTCAGTATTAAGCTGAACCACCGGAATACCCATCTTTTCCATCTTTTCAGCATCAATCTGACCTGCAATATCGCCCTCAATAACTCCAAATCTGTACCTGTCTCTAAGTCTGTCGACAATGGAAGTGATAAGACTTGTCTTTCCCGCTCCCGGGGAACCCATCACATTGACCAGACATACTTTCTTCTCTTTCAGATCTTCCTTAATCTCATTACTAACGTCTTCATTCCATTCCATTATCTGATGGACCACCTTAATCTTCATCTTCTACCTCCATGCTGTCTATATATAATTCGCGACCCCTTATAAGGTCTACTTTATTATCCTTACATACGGGACATCTGAGCCGGAAATGTTGTATCTCAGACTCTGCTCCGCAGCTTCTGCAGCGTATCGCGGCCGGCACCCTGTCAAATACAAGCTTCGCGCCTGCTGCTACGGTATCCTCACTAAGTATATCATAATATTCCTGAATGCACTGCGGAACCATCCCCGAGAATACTCCAAGTTTTATATTAATCTGAGTCACTCTCTTCTTACCGGCCTTATCCGCTTCGCTTACAGCAATATCAAGTATTCCCTGCGTAACCGCTAATTCATGCATACAATCACCGCCAAACGAAATCATATACTATTGTAACATTCTTTTGAGATATTATAAAGGATAAAATGTATGATAACGATAATTTGCTGTTTCGGGCATTTCTCCTGTTCATCCGCATGGACGGTCTTTACCTTTCCCGTCAGGCGGATCATTTCTTTATACATGGTGTAGCCAAGCACCTGCACCTTTTCTGTATCAGGAAGCTCCTTACAAAAATCCTTTCCTCTGGCAGTTAAAAATCAAATCGCATCCGCTTCATAGTGAATGGCGCTGATATTTCGCACCTGTGGATTACCCTTGATGTCTATGGTAGCAAACGACAATACACCGACATAGCCTAATTTTATCAAACAGGTTTGTGCATCCATAAGAAGTGTCGCATTTTGTGCTTTGCTCCTTTCTCATAAACTGAATTGTCACCAATACAGAATTACGTTAAAATCTGATGTATGGAGGAATCGTGTTGCAGGGTGGCTGACCTCTATTCTTACATAGAATTGGAGGTGGTGCTGATGAACAATAAGCCTTTTGATTTCAAAGACCTTATAGCTTTTGCTATGTTCATTCTCGCATTACTGACATTCGTTTTTACGTTTACCAGATACTGTTTTACGCATAGAAAAACCACCCTTAAACTTTGACCGAGTGGAAGGGTGGAATTTCTACTTTACTATTAGGTCAACCCACCTTGTGGGCGGTTGTTCCTTTTTTGTATCTTAAATATAGCATATTTCTTTTAACTTTGCAATTATGGGCCTATTCTTGCAAACACGCAACAACTTGCTCATATTTTAGCCGCTAAAATTTGTGTGCTACCGCTTGTGTGCTACCGCTTGTGTGCTACGTGGCAAAATTTAGGGCTTCCGCTGACTATTCACATCAACGGAAACCCTTGAAAATACGTTGTTTCTTAGAATTTGCCTGCGTCGGCTGCTTCCTGTACGGAAACAGCAACAGCAACAGTCATGCCGACCATCGGGTTATTACCTGCTCCGATAAGTCCCATCATCTCAACATGGGCCGGAACTGATGAAGATCCTGCAAACTGTGCGTCACTGTGCATACGTCCCATCGTATCAGTCATACCATAGGAAGCAGGACCTGCAGCCATGTTATCAGGATGAAGAGTACGTCCCGTACCACCACCTGATGCAACTGAGAAATATTTCTTGCCTTTCTCAACACATTCTTTCTTATATGTACCTGCAACCGGATGCTGGAAACGTGTAGGGTTGGTTGAGTTACCTGTTATCGAAACGTCAACGCCCTCCTTCCACATGATGGCAACGCCTTCGCATACGTCGTTAGCGCCATAGCAGTTAACTTTTGCACGAGGGCTGTCCGCATCCTTTGAATAGCACTTGCGGAATACTTCCTTAACCTCGTTCTTATATGGATCATACTCTGTCTCAACAAATGTAAATCCGTTAATACGTGAGATAATCTGTGCAGCGTCCTTACCAAGTCCGTTAAGGATAACTCTTAAAGGCTTCTTACGAACCTTGTTAGCCTTCTCTGCGATACCTATAGCGCCCTCTGCAGCTGCAAATGACTCATGTCCTGCAAGGAATGCAAAACACTCTGTATCCTCCTCAAGGAGCATCTTACCAAGGTTACCATGGCCAAGACCAACCTTACGGGTATCTGCAACAGAGCCCGGAATACAGAAAGCCTGAAGTCCCTCTCCGATTGCTGCCGCTGCATCAGCTGCTCTTCTGCAGTTCTTTTTAATGGCAATTGCAGCACCAACTATGTAAGCCCAGCATGCATTTTCAAAACATATCGGCTGAATGCCTTTGATCTGATTGTATACATCTAATCCGGCATCTTTGGTAATCTTCTCTGCTTCTTCAAGAGAAGAGATACCATACTCGCCTAATACTTTATTAATCTGGTCAATTCTTCTTTCATATGATTCAAATAAAGCCATCTTATTCTCTCCTCCTTAATTATTTGATCTCTTCGTCTGTTCTTGGGTCAATTATCTTTGCGGCATCAGCAACACGTCCATACTGTCCGCTTGCCTTCTCATAAGCTGTATTAGGATCGTCGCCCTTCTTAATGAAATCAGTCATCTTTCCAAGGCTTACGAACTTATATCCGATAATCTCATCATCCTCATCAAGTGCGATACCCGTTACATAGCCCTCAGCCATCTCAAGGTATCTTGGTCCCTTTGCACGTGTTCCGTACATTGTACCAACCTGTGAACGAAGTCCTTTACCAAGGTCCTCAAGACCTGCTCCTACTGCAAGACCATTCTCTGAGAATGCCGACTGGCTTCTGCCGTATACAATCTGAAGGAATAACTCTCTCATGGCAGTATTAATCGCATCGCACACAAGGTCTGTATTGAGCGCTTCAAGAACAGTTCTTCCAGGAAGAATCTCTGATGCCATAGCGGCTGAATGAGTCATTCCCGAACATCCAATAGTCTCAACAAGTGCTTCTTCGATAATACCATCTTTAACATTAAGTGTAAGCTTACATGCCCCCTGCTGCGGTGCACACCAGCCAATTCCATGTGTAAAACCTGAAATGTCTTTTACATCTTTAGCTTTTACCCATTTTGCTTCTTCCGGAATCGGAGCGCATCCATGGCTTACGCCCTGAGCAACCGGACACATTTCTTCTACTTCTTTTGAATAAATCATGTTGAAACTCCTTTCATAGTTATCTTTTTTAAATAAATATATTTCCAAACCATTTAAGAATACAATATTATATTTTTTTTGTCAATGAACAGCGAAAAATAATGCATTCCGTACCCTAATGTTTTTTGACGATGACGCCTCCGGTCTTTAATATGCATTCAGGCGGAATGTAACCCCGCACACTTGAAAGCGGATATATATTGGTCTGTCTGCCGATTACGGTTCCCGGATTTAACACACTGTTACATCCCACCTCGACACAGTCGCCAAGAATGGCGCCCATTTTCTTAAGTCCTGTCGGAATCTGCGTGCCGTCATATAAGGATGCGTTAATGGTAACGAGTGTTTTGTCGGATTTGACATTGGATGT
>CASFAQ010000051.1 GCA_949292725.1 uncultured Eubacteriales bacterium
CCTCCACCTGTTGATGGAAGTATTATACCTCATCTGGGACATTTTCATATGTGGTATACTAGGACATTATCATATATGGCTTATAAATATTATTGTATATAGAAAAAAGTCATTGACATATGCGTATATAGGTAATATAATGTCAAAAACACATAAAACCTATTAATATAATAGGCAATGGATTCAAGGGATGATATAATGAAGGAAAATAATCTTGATTTTGACCACATAAACGACAGATACAACACATGGTCGTTAAAGTATGATTTTTCAGAAAAATACGGAAAGCCTGATAATATAATGCCTCTTTGGGTGGCTGATATGGATTTTAAAACATCTTCGTATATTATTTCCGCTATGGAAAATGTATGCAGGCATGCAATATTTGGTTATAGCGAGGCAGACGACAGTTATTTTAATGCTGTTTCTGGCTGGATGCAGAAAAATCATGGCTGGCATGTTAAAAAAGAATGGCTCGTTAAGACTCCGGGAGTTGTATTTGCGCTTGCAGCGGCAGTCAGAGCTTTTACAAATGAAGGCGATTCAGTAATAATTAATCAACCTGTATATTATCCGTTTTCTGAGGTTATTACTAATAATGGGCGCGTTGTAGTCGACAGCAGTCTTGTTTTGGGTGAAGACGGTAAATATCACATTGATTTTTGCAATTTTGAAAAAAAGATAGTAGAAAATAATGTGAAAATGTACATACTATGCAGTCCTCATAATCCCGTAGGACGGGTGTGGACAAAAGAAGAGCTCACAGCATTAGGAAATATATGTGTGAAGCATAATGTTATTGTATGCAGCGATGAGATACATGAGGACTTTGTATTTACAGGTTTTAAACATACCGTATTTGCTGGTATAAGCGAGGAGTTTAGAAATATTACAATAACATGTACATCACCTGCAAAGACGTTTAATATTGCAGGACTGCAGGTATCAAATATATTCATTGCCAATCCTAAGCTTAAGGATGCTTTTGTCCGGCAGGTGACGGCGGCAGGATACAGCCAGATTAATATAATGGGGCTTGCCGCATGTAAAGCTGCATATGAAAAGGGCACAGAGTGGTATATGGCAATGCTTTCGTATATTGAAAAAAATGTTTCTGTTGCAAGAGATTTTTTGGAAAATGAGATAAAAGATATAAGGCTTATTGAACCGGAGGGAACATATTTGCTATGGCTTGATGAGGGAGTAATGTTTGGAGAAGAAGGAAAAGGGTTTGAAAGAATTAATATAGCATGTCCTGAAACTGTTCTTCTTACGGCGCTTGAAAAATTAAAAAAAGCTGTAAAAAAGCGCTGACATAAACAGAAAAAGCTTTATATTTTTTAAAACACATTAATTTGAAAGGTAATTAAAAGGAGGATAAACAAATGGCAGATATTAAAGAAAGCGCAGTAGAATTAATTGGAGGAACACCGATACTAAAGCTTAACCGATATATGGCGAAAAGAGGGATAAATGACGCTGTAATTTTAGCAAAGCTTGAGTACCTTAATCCGGCAGGCTCAGTTAAAGACAGGGTTGCACTGTCGATGATAGAGGATGCGGAGAAAAAGGGTATACTTAAACCAAATGCTGTAATTATTGAACCAACATCCGGCAATACCGGAATTGGGCTTGCTGCAGTTGCAGCAGCACGCGGCTATCGTGCAATACTTACCCTACCGGATACTATGAGTGTAGAAAGAAGGAATCTTCTCAAAGCATACGGAGCAGAAATTGTACTTACCGAAGGTGCAAAAGGAATGAAAGGCGCAATAGCCAAAGCACAGGAGCTAAAAGAATCTATAGAAGGTGCGGTTATTCTGGGACAGTTTGATAATTTGGCCAATGCTGATATTCACAGAAAGACAACCGGACCTGAGATATGGCGGCAGACGGATGGTAAAGTCGATATATTTGTGGCAGGAGTCGGAACCGGAGGAACAGTTACCGGAACAGGCGAATACCTCAAATCACAGAATCCGGATGTGAGAATTGTTGCAGTAGAGCCCGCATCAAGTTCTGTCTTGAGTGGCGGGTGCGCAGGACCACATAAGATACAGGGTATCGGAGCCGGATTTGTGCCTTCCATACTAAATACAGAGGTGTGTGATGAGATTATTGCAATAGATGATGAAGATGCTTTTACAGAGGGCAGGAAATTGGCAGTAACAGAAGGTATTCTTGTGGGAATATCCTCGGGAGCTTCGCTTAAGGCTGCACAGATAATTGCAGAGAGACCTGAAAATAAGGGAAAGAATATAGTTGTGCTTCTTCCTGATTCGGGAGACAGATATCTGTCAACGCCGTTATTCAACAGTTAGCATAACAATATTCAGATATCAGGGCATTTGCAGGAAGCTTTAGTCTTATATGTATAAAAGCATGTATACTATGAGATAATATTAATGAAATATTATATTTAGGAGGAAGTATACAGTGAAAAAGAAGTTGTTTTTATTAATGACTATCGCCTGCATTTCGTTTGCCTTTATCGGATGCGGCAGAAGCAACGATTCTGACCAGACTGCAACAGAACAGCCTACAGATAACGCAACAGATGATAATAATGGTGTAACTGATGGTGCGGAAGCAACAGATGATGCAGGGACAGCGGATGGTGCAGGAGCAACAGATGATGCAAGGGCAACAGATGATGCGACGGCGACGGATAATGGCGTTGAAAGAGCAATTGATGATATCGGCAATGATGTTGATGATGCACTGAATGGCAGATAAATAAAAAATGAATACTATAGCGGAGCAGCGACATCAGCGCCCCGCTATAATATTTGCTTTATACTTTTATTTGTGAGAGGAAGGTTTATTACCTTTCTTTTTTCTTGAAAAATATTTTTTCAGATTTGATAATCTCTCAGCTGTCCTTTTGTTATCATTATCGCACTTGCCGTCCTTTTTTCTAAGATAGGCATTGAGTAACGATATCTCAGCATCCTCGGGCGTGGGGACATAGCCGTGTTTTTTCATGCCCTTCATGATAAGACCCTGTGCGATATGGTATATTACGGCAAAAACAGGAACTCCTATAATCATTCCGATGAAACCGAACAGAGCGCTGAAGAGCATAATGGAAAAGAGCACCCAGAAACTGTTAAGGTTGGTCATTTCACCAAGAATCTTAGGCCCCAGGATATTGCCGTCAAACTGCTGAAGGATTATTATAAATATGGTAAACCAGACACATTTTACCGGACTTACCATGAGTATCAGAAAGCCCGCAGGTATTCCGCCAATGAACGGTCCGAAGAATGGTATGACATTGGTGACACCGACAAGTACGCTTATAAGAAGCGAATAGGGCATTTTCATAATGCTGAGACCGATAAAGCAGAGCACGCCTATTATGGCGGAGTCCACAATTCTTCCTGATATGAAGCCCATAAACATACGGTTGGCAAATCTGACTTCTTCTAAGAGCCTTTCGGCATACTCTTTTTTCATAATGCAGTGTACGAATATTCTTCCCTGTGCGGCAAAAGCCTCTCTGCTGTTTAGCAGATATACTGCAACAATTATACCCACAAGGAGATTGGTCAACATGGAAACTGCACTCAGTACTCCGGAGGAAAAATTACTGATAAAAGTTGTTGTATTTGGAAGAAGTTCATTTTTCAAAAAGTCCGATGCGGCGTCAGTTATGGTATCTGAGAGCGTTTCAAAATATTCGCGCAACAGATCGTTGTTCCTGAAAAGGTCCTGAACCCACATGGTGATATTATTATAATACGAATCAAAATTGCCGGCGATAAGAGTAAGACTTACTATCAGCTCCGGTATGATCATCGACAACAGTAGATAGATAAGAAGCAGCGCCGTTCCAAGACTGAGTGCGATGGCAATAACGGATACGGCCTTTTCTGCTTTTTCCTTATTGACATTGGATTTTAACGTAAAAAGTTTAAGGATGTATGTTTCATAAAAATTGCACATCGGTATAAGTATATACGCGATGACTGCACCGTATATGAATGGTCTGACAGCCGATATAAGCTTGCCAGAACTTATGTTGATATTACTGGTGCCATTGACCGTAAAGAAAAAAAGTATACTGAGTGCTGCCGCAACAAACAGTGTAAGTGCGATATATATATATTTTCTGTTGAATCTTTTAGGATTTTCATTTTCCATATATCTACGCTCATTTCGATTCTATATTTATATTTATTAACAATGTATAATATATATTATAATATTTGGTATGGGTTGTCAAAAGTATTTTCGACCTATATAATACTTAATAAGTTTATTTACCGGGGAGGAAGAATAATGGCTTATATTAAACCATTTAAGTGCATAAGACCTGCAAAGGATATTGCGGGACGGGTGGCTGCGCTGCCGTATGATGTGTACAACAGGAGTGAAGCCAAAAAGGAAGTAGAAAAAGAGCCGCTGTCGTTTTTGAAGGTGGACCGTGCAGAGACGAATTTTGATGATGATGTGGATACATATGATGAGAGAGTCTATCTTAAGGCAAGAGAGCTTATGTGCGCTATGATTGACGAGGGGATATATGAAAAGGATGAGGATGATGCGTTCTATATATATGAGCAGATAATGGACGGTCGTTCACAGACCGGAATTGTAGGTTGCGCGTCTATCGACGATTATCTTAACGGAGTCATCAAGAAGCATGAGAATACAAGGGAAGATAAGGAGATAGACAGAATAAAGCATGTTGATACGTGCAATGCCCAGACGGGACCGATATTTCTTGCTTATCGTTCCAATGATATCATTAACGAAGTGGTGAAAAGGACAAAGAATGAGCCTGCCGTGTATGATTTTACATCGGTGGACGGTATACGTCATATAGTGTGGAGGATAGCGGATGCTAATGAAGTAGGACTGATAGGAGAGGCATTTTCGAATATCGGAGAGATATATATAGCGGACGGACATCACAGAGCCGCTTCGGCCGTAAAGGTTGGACTCAAAAGAAGAAAGGAGAATCCTGATTATACGGGAGAGGAAGAATTCAATACATTCCTTTCGGTTCTGTTCCCGCATGATGAGCTGATGATTATGGATTATAACAGAACGGTAGCAGACCTTAACGGATTATCGGAAGAAGAGTTCCTTGAAAAAATAAAGGAAAATTTTGATATAACTGATATTTCGGATGAGGCCGTAAAGCCTGAGAAAAAGGGTCAGATAAAGATGTATCTTTCCGGTAAATGGTATACTCTCTGCGCCGGCAGCGAATTGCAAAAGATAACAGATCCGGTAGAATCGCTTGATGTATCGCTGCTTCAGAACTATGTGCTTTCACCGGTTCTTGGAATAGGAGACCCGAGAACCGATAAAAGAATAGACTTTATCGGGGGTATACGTGGACTTTGTGAGCTTGAAAGAAGAGCGGATTCAGATATGAAAGTGTCGTTTGCCATGTTTCCGACGTCGATCGAGGAGCTGTTTGCCGTAGCGGATGCGGGCATGCTTATGCCACCCAAATCAACATGGTTTGAGCCGAAGCTTCGCAGCGGTTTGTTCATACACAGTCTGTAAATACTTAGGAGGAATGATATGAGAGGTATATTTGGCAGTGATAGCATGTTGATGAAAGTGCTGAGTAAGATTTTTGATATCGGGTATCTGAGTATTGTATTTATAATATTTTCATTGCCTGTTGTTACGATAGGAGCGTCGCTTACGGCGTTGTATTATGCTGTGGTTAAGGTTATCAGACGCGACAGAGGATATGTGTTTCAGGAGTTTTTCAGATCATTTAAGCTTAATTTTGTCAAGGCAACGATATTATGGGTTATCCAGGCAGTACTTACTTTTATCATGTGCTTTAATCTGTATGCCGTTGTAGGTGAGGATGGCGGAACAATCGATTTTATGCACGGAGCGTATATTGTAATGGGATTATTAATCTTTGCGGTATCGTGTTATGCATATCCGGTTTTATCGCGTTTTGATATGAAAAACACCAAAATAATAAGATTTTCCCTTTATATGGCGATTAAGCATGTGTATTTTACAATACCTATAATGGTGATTGTGCTTGCCTCCATAGTATCGCTTATACTTCTTGTTCCTTATATGCCAATCATACCTATTCTTGTGCCGGGAACGGCTGCGCTTGTGTGTTCGTATATGATGGAGCGTATCCTGAAAAAATACATGCCTAAGGATACAAATACATCAGATCATAAGGATGCCGCCACGGAATGGTATAATGAATAAAAAGGGGTGAATTATGGTGTTGAGTATGCTTCTTACGGAAGATACAACTGAGATGGCAGATGAGACGATGCGTCAGATAAGTAAGGAAGTGGACAAGGTTTCTGACAGCGCCGCCAATATGATTGATTGGGTCAAGGATCAGATTCCCCATATTGTCACTTATGTAATCATGATAGCGCTTGCCCTGTTATTTTTCTTTGTGGGCAAAAAACTTATAAAGTTTTTGGTAAAGCTTCTTAGAAGGAGTTTTACGAGGACGAATATGGACGAGGGTGTGCAAAGGTTTCTTCTGTCCATCATAAATATTGCGCTGCATATAATTTTGGTGATTATCATTGCAGGATTTTTGGGGCTTGAGACTACTTCCCTTGCCGCATTGATAGGTTCTGCGGGACTTGCCATAGGTCTTTCCCTGCAGGGCAGCCTTTCCAATTTTGCGGGCGGTGTGCTTATTCTTATACTAAAGCCGTTTATAATAGGGGATTATATAGTAGCAGAGGGTACTGAGGGCATTGTAAATCATATAGATATATTCTATACGAGGCTTCTTACAGCTGATAATAAGCTGGTTGTAATTCCGAACGGAAAGCTTAGCAATGCCGTGATTACGAATGTTACCAACGAACCTGTAAGGAGGGTCGATCTGACTGTAGGTATAGAATATGCCCAGGATTTTGACAGGGTAAAACGTATTATGTCGGAAATTGCCCAAAAAGATGAGATGGTGCTTCGTGACAAGCCGGTGGAGATATATATTGATTCATTTGCATCAAGCTCAGTAACGATAGGATTCAGAGTGTGGACTGAAAAGGACAACTACTGGACGGTCAAATGGAATATGCAGGAGACTATCAAAAAAGAATTTGATAAGAACAACATTGCAATACCATTTGACCAGTTAGATGTTAATGTGCATAGCGACATTGTAAATATCAACAATCTGAATTAATGTATTTTTCGTTTTCGTCTATGATCTGTTTAATGGCGTCTCTTCCCGGGGCGCCTTTTGTATTCCTTTTTTCCACGCATGTTTTCATGGATATAGCCTCATATATGTCATCTTCAAATACGGGACTTACAGCCTTAAATTCCTCTATGGACATATCGTCAAGAGCTATATTCTTATCCACGCAGTACAGAACGAGCTTTCCTATTATGCCGTGGGCATCTCTGAAAGGAACGCCGTGATTTACAAGATAATCTGCTGCGTCAGTGGCATTGGTGAAGCCTCTCCTTGCACTGTCTTCCATGCGTTGCCTGTTGAATCTGATGGTTGCAAGCATTCCGTCGAAAAGACTTATACATCCTTTTGCCGTATCTATCGCATCAAATGTAAGCTCTTTATCCTCCTGCATGTCCTTGTTGTAGGCGAGGGGAAGTCCTTTGAGGGTGGTGAGCATCGACATAAGAGCGCCATATACACGACCTGTTTTTCCGCGTACAAGCTCTGCTATATCAGGATTCTTCTTCTGAGGCATTATGCTGCTTCCGGTGGAATATGCATCGTCAATATCTACGAACTGATATTCATTGGAATTCCACAGTATAATCTCCTCTGAGAATCTTGAAAGGTGCATCATTATCAATGACATATTACTAAGAAGTTCTACAAGGTAATCCCTGTCCGAAACAGAGTCCATGCTGTTGGCGGTTGCACCGTCAAATGAGAGAAGCTTTGCACTGTATTCCCTGTCAAGAGGGTATGTGGTTCCCGCAAGCGCTCCCGAACCGAGCGGACACAGATTCATCCTTTTATATGTATCGGAAAGCCTCATGCGGTCACGTTTAAACATCTCAAAATACGCACCAAGATGATGTGCAAGAGTAACGGGCTGCGCCTTTTGAAGATGTGTAAATCCCGGCATAAAGGTCTCGGTATTATTTTTCATGATAGTGTGTATGGTAAGAAGCAGGTGCTTAAGAAGAGAGTCAAGTTCAGTAATCTCATTACGTACGTACAGCTTCATATCGAGAGCCACCTGATCGTTGCGGCTTCTTCCGGTATGCAGCTTCTTTCCGACGTCGCCTATGCGGGATATAAGAGTTTCCTCCATAAAGCTGTGGATGTCCTCGCTGTCATCCGATATCGTAAGGGTACCGTTCTCTATATCCGTTCTGATCTGAATCAGCGCATCCATTATGGCAATTCTGTCATCGCCCGTTATTATACCCTGCTTTGCAAGCATTGTAACATGTGCGATACTGCCCTCAATATCCTCCTTCCAGAATCTCCTGTCAAATGTAATGGAAGCATTGAAGCGTTCAACAAGCTCATTAGTATCTTTAGTAAAACGTCCTCCCCAAAGTTTCATATGTCCTCCGATCCGTCTTTTCAGACTGTTACTGAATAATAATAAATATTCACATATTTGCAAATACTTGTCAATAGTAATAGTAACTTTTATTGACACAGATTTCATAATATGATATTTTGATTTTGATTATTTTTTTACAGAGATTTGTATACAATATTGACAGAGAATAATAACATGAAAGGATAGATAATATGAGAAAAACAAAGATAGTATGTACCTTAGGCCCAAGCACTGATGACGAGGAAGTGCTTAAAAAGTTAGTTGAAGAGGGGATGGATGTTGCAAGATTTAATTTTTCGCACGGAGATTATGAAACTCATAAGAGGCGATTTGAGCAGATTGTTAAGCTGAGGGATAAGTACAGACGTCCCATAGCGACTATGTTAGATACTAAGGGACCGGAGATTCGTGTAGGTATGATCGATACAGAGTCAAAGACCCTTTCGCTTAAGGAAGGAGATGTACTCTTGTTCGTTCCTGAGAGTGATTACCCATGTTCTGTGGAGGGTGTGGATTATGTAATTCCGGTTACATATGAGAACCTCTCATCAGATGTAGCAGTGGGCATGCATATTCTTATTGACGATGGTCTTTTGGATTGTGAGATAACGGATGTTGTTGAGCCTCGTATGGTAAAATGTCGCATGTTAAATTACGGAATATTAAAATCAAGAAAAGGAATCAATATACCGGGATGCGAGCTTAATATGTCATTTATAAGCGAGATTGACGAAAAAGATATAAGATTTGGCGCAGAGCTTGGTTTTGATTTTATTGCGGCATCATTTGTAAGAAGACCGGATGATGTGCGCGAGCTTAGAAAACTGCTTGATGAATGCAACAGTCACATGAATATCATAGCCAAGATTGAGAACAACGAAGGAATTCATAATATAGATGAGATAATAGAAGTAAGTGACGGGGTTATGGTTGCCAGAGGAGATATGGGGGTTGAGGTTCCTGCAGAGGATGTTCCGGTAATACAGAAGCGTATTATAAAGGATATATATAAGGAAGGTAAGATCGTTATTACGGCGACTCAGATGCTTGAATCCATGATAGAGCATAACAGAGCCACCCGTGCTGAGGTTAACGACGTAGCCAATGCAATATACGACGGCACGAGCGCTATCATGCTTTCAGGAGAAACGGCAGCAGGCAAATATCCTGTGGAAGCACTTCAGACCATGGTACGGATAGCTGAGCGTACGGAGTCTGATATAGATTATAAAAAACGCTTTAAGAACAGGGAAATGGGAAAAGGCGCCCTGGGGGTTACCGACGCCATATCGCATGCGGCATGCATGACTGCACATGAACTTAATGCGGAAGCCATCGTAGGAGTAACGCTTACTGGAAGAACTGTTTTGAATATATCCAAATTCAGACCGCTGTGTCCTATTATGGGATGTACGATCAGTAAAAATGTGTATTATCAGCTCAATCTTGCATGGGGTGTGACGCCGCTTCTGATTGACAGGGAATATTCCACTGATATGCTGATTGATACGGCGGCAAGCATAGTTAAGGAATACGGATATCTTTCAGATGAGGGAATGGCGGTAATCACTACGGGCGTTCCTATCGGAAAGGCCGGCAATACCAATATGATGCGTGTTGTAAACGGAATAAATTATTGAAAAGAGGAATACTGATGAGCGCTCATACTGCGGATACCCCGCCCATTGCGGAACCGGCAAGGCAGTTCTATTATATAGAAAAATGTAAAAGAAGCAAATTTTTTTGCTTCTTTTATTTAAACCAGAAATTATTAAAATCATATTTTAGTACTCTATATACCATATATTTATTTAAATTTATAGTAAACTTTTTAATTAAATTATGTTCACTATCATATTCTGCAAATATACCTTTTGTTCCTGAATCTATAATTATATTCCCATTTTCTTTTACTTGAGCACTACTTACTATTCCAGAGTATTCAACTGAAAAACTATCTACAAGCGAAAAAGTTTTATTATTTTCATCTACTTTATATACATAATAATAAGA
>CASFAQ010000052.1 GCA_949292725.1 uncultured Eubacteriales bacterium
ACTCTCGGCGGCGGCGCTTACTTATTTGGCTTCGGCGGCAACGGCAATATTGCAGCTGTTAAGACTTGTATTATTATTTGGTAACAGGAACAGAGATTAGAATATGGTAAATAATGTACGGCTTACTGCCTTAGAGATCATACATGATGTATTGGAAAATAATTCATTCTACAAGGCTTCTCTTGACAGACATCTGACCGCAGCGTATACGGATTCAAGAGACAGAAGCTTTATTTCGGTTGTGTCACTGGGAACCATAGAAAGATATATTGAAATGGATTACATTATAGGATGTTACAGTAAGGCTCCTGTAGAAAGGCTTAAACCATATATCAGAAATATTCTCAGAATGTCCATATATCAGTTAAAATATATGGATCAGGTGCCCGATAGTGCGGCTGTTAACGAGGCAGTAAAGCTTGCGATAAAAAAAGGATACGGTGGTCTTCGAGGGTATGTAAACGGGGTGTTAAGAAATGTCGCAAGAACAGTGAATGATATGGATTATCCCAAAACCGGCATAAAGTATTCGATGCCTGACTGGCTTGAAGAGCATTATGTGAACGAGCTTGGTCATGATGCGTATGTGAAAATGGCAGAATATTTTCTTAGTAACAGGGATGTCACGATAAGATGCACGAAGCTTTCGGGCGGCAGGGATGAGCTTTGCAGGATTTTTGATGAAAACGGAATTAGGTACGATAAGGATACCGTGTTTGACTATGCATTAAGGCTTATCGCTCCGGGTAATATACATCGGATTCCGGGGTATAATGAGGGCAAATTTGTTGTACAGGACGAAAGCTCGATGATACCTGCACATATTATTCACAGACTTATAATGGAACGTAGTGATTCGGCGAATGTTATAGATGTCTGTGCGGCTCCCGGAGGAAAATCGCTTCAGCTTTCTGATATGGCGGGAGAATTCGTACATATAGATGCAAGGGATATTTCGGAAGGAAAGATTTCCCTTATAGATGAAAATATACGCAGGCTGGGTATCGAAAATATAACGACCCGCGTACATGACGCATGCGAAATAAGCAGGGAAAGTATGGACGGGTATGATTTTGTTATCGCGGATGTTTTGTGCTCCGGGCTCGGAGTGCTTGCGAAGAAACCCGATATCAAATGCAGGGTATCAAAGGATGGCATGGAAAAGATTGTCCTAATCCAAAAGAGAATAACAGAAACAGTTTCCGCATATGTAAAAAGCGGTGGTTATATGGTGTATTCCACATGTACGCTTAACGTCATGGAAAATGAGGATATAATAAGAGATTTTCTTGACGTGCATCCGGAGTTTGGCCTTGTGGACCCTTCGGCATACGTTCCTGAGGAATTAAAGGTCTGTATTAAGGATAAGGCTTACATAAAAGTTGTTCCGGGACGTATAAAGGCAGATGGATTCTTTGTTGCATTACTTAAGAAGAACGAACGGGGTATGGTATGAACAAAACTGATTTGATGCATTATAATAAGGATGAGCTTAGGGAACTAATACTGTCATATGGCGAAAAATCATTCAGAGCTGACCAGATATATGAATGGATTCATAAGAAGCTTGTATCAGATTATTCTGAAATGACTAATATCTCAAACAAACTTAAGGAAAAGCTTGAAAAGTCGCATACAATATGTCCGATGAGAATCAAGGATAAGCTTGTATCAAAGAAGGACGGAACAGTAAAATATATCATGGAGACAATATCAGGCAGCATTATTGAAAGTGTTGCAATGCAGTATTCCTACGGCATGAGCGTGTGTATATCCTCGCAGGCCGGATGCCGCATGGGGTGCCGATTCTGCGCTTCCACGATACTTGGCCTTGAAAAAAGCCTGAGTTCCTCCGAGATGCTTTCCCAGATATATCTGATTCAGAAAGATATGGGAAGAAGAGTTGATAATATAGTGGTTATGGGAATAGGAGAGCCTTTTGATAATTATGATGCGTTAATCAGATTTCTCCGTATGATAACAGATGAGTACGGTCTTAATATAAGCCAGAGAAATATAACTGTATCAACATGTGCTCTTGTGGATAAAATATATGATTTTGCTGATGAGAATATGCAGGTTACGCTTGCCATATCGCTTCACGCTCCAAATGACGACATAAGAAAAACGATAATGCCCATAGCAAATCGTTACAGCATGGATGAGATAAAAGAGGCCTGTCAGTATTTCATTAAAAAAACCGGCAGAAGGGTTACGTTTGAGTACGCAATGATAGACGGCGTCAATGACAGCATGGAATGTGCAAAAGAGCTCGCCCTGTATGTCAGGGGAATGCTGTGTCATATTAACCTTATTCCGGTAAATGCAGTAAAAGAACGACGCTACAGACGTACACGGTCAAACAGGATACGTGATTTTGAAAAATACCTTGAAAAAAACGAAATAAATGTTACAATTAGAAAAGGAATGGGAAAAGACATTGAAGCGGCCTGCGGTCAGCTGAGAAGGCAGTATTTAAAATGAATTAAGGGTTGCTTTTATATATACTATATATGGGACGGAGGGTTTGATGAAATCATTCTCTATAACTGATATTGGGTTAAAAAGAACAGTTAATCAGGACTGTGTATATTGTAGTGAAAAGGAGACGGGAATTTTTCCGAATCTGTTCATAGTTGCGGACGGAATGGGAGGACACAAGGCCGGAGATACCGCATCAAGACTGTGTGTCGATACGGTAGTCAGATCGGTAGGTGAAAGTGTGCTGAGGACGCCTGTGAGTATAATGAACGAGGCTGTATTCTGCGCGCATAACCGCATTCAGGAAGCTGCCATGCAAAATCCCGATTATCAGGGGATGGGAACTACGCTTGTTATGGCAACAGTTATGGATGGCGCAGTCAACATAGCCAATGTAGGGGATTCAAGACTGTATATATTGAGTGATACGTTAATGCAGATAACAGAGGATCATTCCCTTGTGGAAGAGATGGTCAAATCCGGTGAGCTTGCCAAGGAGAATGTAAGAAGTCATCCTAACAAGAATATTATAACGAGAGCTCTGGGCATAGGCTATGACATACAGCCGGATTATTTTAATGTAGAGATACATGCCGGAGATATCATTCTTATGTGTTCGGACGGACTTACGAATATGGTCGAGGACGCCGAGATAGAATACATAATAAAGAATAACCGACAGGATCTAAAAAAAGCGGGCACGACGCTGCTTGACAGAGCCAATGAAGCCGGCGGTAAGGATAATATAACTGTGTTGCTTGTTGAGATTTAGAGCATTTAGGAGAGGATAGAGTATATGATTAGAATCGGAATGTTTATAAGCGGCAGATACGAGATCATTGAGAAGGTCGGAGCAGGAGGGATGGCGGATGTATATAAGGCAAGGGATAACCGCCTGAATCGCTTCGTTGCCATTAAGGTGCTTAAGCAGGAGTACAGTGCAGACACCAAATTTGTTACAAAATTCAGGGCTGAGGCACAGTCGGTAGCGGGTCTTGTTCACCCTAATATTGTTGCGGTATATGATGTAGGAGAGGAGAATGGTCTGCATTATATCGTGATGGAGCTCGTTGAGGGAATTACCCTTAAGAAATACATAGAGCATAAGGGGAAACTGGACATTAAGGAAGCTCTCGGAATATCCATACAGATTGCACAGGGTCTTTGTGCCGCACACGCTAATCATATAATTCACAGGGATATAAAGCCCCAGAATATTATTATTTCCAGAGAGGGCAAGGTTAAGGTAATGGATTTTGGGATCGCAAAGGCGGCCAGCTCCAATACCATTACTTCCAATGCCATGGGTTCAGTGCATTATATCTCGCCTGAACAGGCAAGGGGAGGATTCAGTGATGAGAGAAGCGACATCTATTCGCTTGGAATCACTATGTATGAGATGTTAAGCGGTAAGGTACCGTTTGTCGGCGACAGCACGGTTGCAGTGGCTCTGTCGCATATTCAGGAACAGCCTGCACCGCTTAGTACGATAGATGCCAATATTCCGTACGGCATTGAGATGATAGTTAATAAATGTATGCAGAAGAAACCGGAACTCAGATACCTGTCGGTGTCAGATCTTATCACGGACCTTAAGAGGGCGGTGGCAGATCCTGAGGGAGATTTTGTAAAGATTGCCCCTATGGTCAATGACGACTCGCCGACCATACACATATCTGATGAGGATATAAAGAGCATACGGAGCGGAGCTAAGACAGTTGTAGTATCGAATACCGAAGAGGAGGATGACCTTGATCTTTCTGATATCGAGAAGGACGATGAGGAAGAGTCGGAGGTTGATCCGAAGCTTGAAAAGGTGGTGGTTATCGGAAGCATTGCCGCAGGTATCATATTAGCTCTTATAGTAATATTTATCATAGTCAGATTCTTTGTAGGAGGTGGCTCATCGGATAATCCCGACGCTACTTCAGCACCGTCGGCATCGCCTGTTGTGAGCGAGAATCCTGATGATGCCAGAAGCGGTTATGAGCTTGATGATCTTAGCAATATGGAAAGACAGTCGGCTATTGTATATATCAACAGTCTTGATTTGGATATAAGCATAGAAACACAGGAGAGTGAATCGGATGAGGTTGAGGAAGGATGCGTTATATCTACCAATCCTGTAGCCGGAACTACGTTATATAGCGGAGATACGGTGACGCTCATCATAAGTACTGGTCCTGAGAAGAAATCTGTGCCTGACGTGTCGGGCATGACGCAGGATGAAGCAATAGAGCTTCTAAGTGAAAAAGGATTTGAATCCACTACAATATCATATGATAACAGTGATACCGTTGAAATTGAGAAGGTTATCGGAACCAAGCCGGCCAAGGGTGAGAAGGTTACTTCTGATACTAAAATCACCATAATCCTGAGCAAGGGTAAGGCAACGACCTATGTTAAGGTTCCTACTCTTTTGGGACTTACGCAGGCCAAGGCCGAAAAGACACTTAAGAAGGCAGGACTTAGTGTTGGTAATATATCGAGCGCATATTCCGATACAGTGGCGGCCGGAAAGGTTATATCCCAGACGCAGACAGAGGGAAGTGAGGTTGAGGAAGGCTCAAGTATAGGAATCGTAGTAAGCCTTGGACCTGAGGTTACGTATGTATACAGAGGAACTATAACCATATCGGACAATCCGTTTACTGACGTTACCCAGACTGCAACGGTCAAATTTGTTCTGTCACAGGATGGTAAAAGTAAGGTTGTAGGTTCGGGAGAGATGACCATGAGCGCCCAAAGCTTCCCGTATACGCTTACCGTGGAGGGTTCAAGCGAATCAGAGGGCGAGATCATAATGTATGTAAACGGCGCAAGATATAATGCATATAATATAAGTTTTACAAAGGTTGCACAGTAAATGACAGGCAGAATTATAAAAGGAATTGCGGGGTTTTATTATGTTCATGCCTCTGACGATATAACATATGAATGCAAGGCAAAAGGTATATTCCGTAACAGAAATGAAAAACCGCTTGTGGGAGACATGGTGGAATTTGATATAACGGATGGTGAGAAAAAGCTTGGCAGCATACATTCCATATTGCCAAGAAAGAACAGCATCATACGTCCGGCAGCAGCCAATATAGATCAGGCGCTGGTCATATTTGCAGCTGCAGAGCCTGACCCTAATTATAACCTGCTGGATTATTTTCTTGTATGGATGGAGTATGACAGGATTCCGGTTACGTTATGCATCAATAAAACGGATCTTGTAAATGACGACGTTATACAAGAATTTGCACAGATATATTTTAAAGCCGTATCTGATATTATATTTGTCAGTGCAGACAGAAAAGAAGGCTTTGAGGTTATGCGGGATAAGCTGTACGGAAAGCTTACCGTGCTTGCGGGACCATCGGGAGTCGGCAAGTCCTCCGTGATGAATATATTATGTCCGGACGCCAATGCACAGACAGGCGATATCAGTAAGAAGCTTGGACGCGGCAAGCATACGACAAGGCATTCGGAGATATTTTTCATAGAGCATGATACTTATGTCATGGATACGCCGGGTTTCTCGTCTCTTACGCTCCCTGATATGGATACCGTCGAGCTTATGAATTATTATCCTGAGTTTACAGAGTATGAGGGGAAGTGCAGATTCTGTGGGTGCCTTCATGAAAATGAACCTGATTGTGCAGTAAAGGATGCAATAAAAAGAGGATTTATATCAAACTATAGATATAATAGCTATATTATGATGCTTAAACAGATCAGGGAACAGAGAAAAAGACAGCATTATAATCACTAAGGAGAGTATATATGAAGCTTACTTATAAATTAGCCCCTTCAATTCTTGCCGCTGATTTTGCAAAGCTGGGCGAGGAACTTGCACGACTTAAGACGGCGGGGGCGGATTATGTACATATTGATGTAATGGACGGTGTATTTGTTCCGAATATATCCATTGGGATACCGGTTGTCAGGTCGCTTAGGGCATGCTCCGATATGTTCTTTGACGTGCATCTTATGATACAGGATCCTGCACGCTACATTAAACGTTTCGCAGAGGCTGGAGCCAGTGGAATAACCATTCATCTGGAAGCCTGTAGCGGCGTTGATGCTGCCATTGATGAGATAGTGAGTCTTGGAGTGCAGCCTGCGATATGCATAAGTCCCGATACACCGTATGAGAGTGTCATTCCATATCTTTCGAGAGTCAGAATGGTTCTTGTGATGAGTGTATATCCGGGATACGGAGGACAGAAGCTCATAGAGAGTACACTAACAAAAGCAGCTGCGATCAGGCGCTACGCAGAAGATAATAATCTAGAGCTGGACATAGAGATGGACGGTGGAATTAAGATTGATAATCTGGATACCGTTCTTGATGCAGGAGTCAATGTTATCGTTGCGGGAACGGGCGTATTTAAGGGTGACCTGTATGAGAATACAGCAGCTTTTTACAGAAAATTCAGAGAACGCGGCTAGAGCAAATATATAGCCTCCGCATCGGATTAGTTACCGGTGCGGAGGCTTCATATGTTATTAATTATTCTTTTCCATTCCAGCAATATGTGCATAATTTGCATTTATCCACTCCGCAGGAGTTTAACATCCCGTCGAGGGAATGATATTCAAGCGTGGTAAAATTAAGTGCTTTTCTTATGTATTCAACCATATCCCTGTATTTTTCAGAATTGAATTCGGCATACTCTGCAACGCATTCGTCACTTGCGTTATCATAGCCCTCAAGCTTTGCTATTGCCCGTCTTCCTATATTTTCATTTTCCGATGATGAACGAGTAAAGTTAAGATATTTACAACCGAACAGGATAGGAGGGCAGGCGATACGTCCGTGAAGCTCCTTTGCACCATAATCAAATAAAGTATTCATAAGCCCCCTAAGCTGTGTTCCGCGTACTATGGAATCGTCTATAAGCAGAAGCTTTTTACCATGGATAAGTGCATTTACCGGTGTAAGCTTCATCTGGGCGATGAGATTACGTATGCTCTGCTCCTTTGCGGTAAAGCTCCTTGGCCAGGTCGGCGTGTATTTGATAAGCGGTCTGGCAAAATGAATGCCTGAATGGTTGGCGTACCCTATGGCGTGAGGCGTTCCGGAATCCGGAATGCCTGCCACATAATCTACGTCAACCGTAGTATGGTTGGCAGCATCCTGTCCTGCCATGCTCTGTCCGCAATTATAACGCATCTGTTCGACGTTCTGTCCTTCATAATCGGATGTTGGGAAGCCATAGTATAACCATAAAAATGCACACATTTTCATCTGACTTCCGGCGGCGACTACAGATGTGACCTTATCCGGAGTTATAAATAGTATCTCGCCCGGACCTGTCTCATAACAGGTTCTGTAGCCAAGATTTGTATAAGCAAAGGATTCGAGGCTTACACAGTGACCGGTGTTATCAGATTTTTTTCCGACAAATAAAGGAGTGCGGCCATACTTGTCCCTTGCGGCATATAATCCGCCGTCTGCAGAGATAATCATTGTCATGGAGCCGTCTATCATATCTTGCGCATGGCGGATGCCGTCAACTACGTTATCCTTACAGCATATCAGCGCGGCTACAAGCTCTGTGTCATTAATTCCTCCATTACTCATCTCGGTAAAGTGTACATTGTGTTCGTCAATCAACCGTTTGGTAAGTTCATACTTGTTATTGATCCTTCCGACTCCGGTTACAGCTATGGTACCTATTCTCGAATTGAGTATGATTGGCTGCGGATAGCCATCGCTTATGCAGCCGATTCCTATGTGTCCCTTCATATCAGTAATATCTGATTCGAATTTGGTTCGAAAAGGTGAATTCTCGATATTATGTATAGCCCTGTTATAATGTTTTCCATCAAAAACAGCCATTCCGCCGCGTCTGGCGCCAAGGTGCGAGTGATAGTCCGTTCCAAAAAATATATCCATTGCACATTCGTCATTCAGACACGCCCCAAATATTCCACCCATAATTTTACCCCTCTCATTTATAATTATTGTAACGTTTTGTGTCATCATATAATATAGCATACATCATGATACGAAAGCAACGCTATTTGACGCTTTGTATGGATAAAATATGGTATACACAAATCTCAAATTCGGTTATAATATTTTTATATATAATAGGACGGATGCCAGACAAAAAGGAGGTGTATTTTCTAAGGTAACAGTTGAAAAAGGGGATGGGATTTCATTTTTCTAAATTTTTCTAGCTTAAGGAGGAACACGGGATGAAAAGAATTGCGAAACTAATGCTTGCTTTTTCTGTAGTGGCAGCGTTAGGATTGTTGCCTTGCATGTAAGGTGGAGTAAGCGCTGCGAAAGCAAAACCGGCACTGTCGAAGAAAAGAATAACATTGGAAGTCGGAAAGAGCAAAAAACTGTCGGTAAAACATCTAAAAAAGAAAGTAAAAAGGACCTGGAAGAGTAAAAACAAAAAGATCGCAACTGTCAGTAAAAACGGTCGTGTAAAGGCAAAAAAGGCCGGTAAGACCACCATTAGCTGTACCTTTAAGTATAAAGGAAAAAAATACAGGAAAAAATGCAGGGTGACAGTGAAAAAGGCGGATGAGATCATATTGTCGACGGCTGTAGCGGCAGTGCAAACGACAGAAGCGCCGACAATAACAGAGATGCCGCTGGCAACTGAAACTCCGCTGGCAACTGAAACTCCGCTGGCAACGGAGACTCCGGATGCAGAACCTGCCAAAGTTCCCGGAACACCGATTCCGGTAACAGACAGTACCAAAACACTCGCCCTGGATTTTGAGGACGGAACCAATACGTATGTTACAGGGCGCCAGGGTGAGGAACAACTGAACGTTGTTTCCGGTGGTTATGATGATGATTTTTGTCTGCAGGTATCGAACCGCCTGAAGAACTGGGCAGAACCGCAGATTAACGTAACACATAACCTGACCGATTTTACGACATATACTATTGAGGCTTATGTTAAGCATTCGGCGGGAAGTAATCGTACGATTAACTGTATGTGGCAGTCGACAGATTTATCAGGTCAACTACAATATACGACGATACGTCAGGTGATTGTGCCGACAGGAAACTGGGTGAAAATTGAGGCTGCCGTAGTGGCGCCGGGAGACGTAACGGAATTATATATTTATTTTGAGATGCAGAATTATACAAATGATTTTCTGCTGGACAATATCTCTATTACAGAAAAACATATATATCTGGAACAAGTGCAGGCAACTGAGGGCCTTAAGGAAGTTTTTTCAGAGAGATTTCCGGTAGGATGCGTGGTATACAGTTATAACCTGCAAAATGAAGAGATAGCGGCGTTTATCAGGCATCATTATAATACTGTTACATTTGGCGATGAGTTGAAGCCGGAAAGACTTTTGAACGAAGAGAAATCGAAGGCCGCACAAGACGGTATGCCGCAGATTAATACGGATGTGATTGATAAGTGTCTGGGTCTGGCCAGGGAAAACGGACTTAAGGTGAGATTCCACACGCTGGTATGGTTTTCTCAGACACCTGATTGGTATTTTTGCGAAAATTATACGCCGGAATACGATGGATCCGGCACAGAAAAAACGAATATTACGAACCTTGTGGATAAGGAGACGATGCTTAAGCGTATGGAGAGTTATATCACGCAGATCATAACATATGCGGAAACCAATTATCCGGATACGGTCTATGCGTATGATGTAGTAAATGAAGTAATTAATAGTTCTATAACGATTATGTTGGATTAGCTTCGCCGGGACAACGAAAGGCTGTTGTAAAATATCTGACGGACGCAAAGGAAGCCGGTTATATTGATGGATTGGGCATGCAGGCACATCAGACGAATATGGGAGTGACAGATGGAGATAACATCAAGAATGCTCTGACCTATTTTAAAGATAGTGGATATGAGGTTCATATTACCGAACTGGATTTTAGCAATAAGGATAATTCTGAAGAGGGAAACCGGATTCTCGCCACGGCATATACGAAATTTATGCAGGTTATCTTTGAGAGGATCGATACGTATCAGCTGACGGTCGGCAATTTGATGTTCT
>CASFAQ010000053.1 GCA_949292725.1 uncultured Eubacteriales bacterium
GATGTGTCCGTATCAGGAGCCTGCGTCTGTTTATTCTTCTTTTCCTTCTTAGTATTATCCTTATCTTTCTTATCCTTCTTAGTACCGACGGTCACATGACGAGGTTCCGCATTATATCTGCTGTAATTGACCTTCTCACGCGAAGTCTCAGCGCCATTCTCATATACTACTTTATAGAGATTGGCAACATATCCCACATGTGCCTGCTGCGTTACCTTCTCATATCCCTCAGGCTGGGTAGCATCCTCTGTAATTATATCCTTACCGGGCTGTATCGTCTCAACCTTTTCCGATACAAACTCTATGGTTCGCGATGACGGACGCGTCTCCTTTCCATAGATGGTAAATGCAATCACTCCTCCGTATACCGAACCCTGAATATATATCGGTGTATCAGTATTATTGGCAAATTTGAGGTCCTTATAATCTCCTGCGATAGCAGCATCCATTGCAGGCTGGACATATGTTACAACCATTGAATGGGGTTTTCGCTCAACGATCTCAAGCTCTGCCCTGAGAACTGCATTATACAGCGTCGTTGACACCTGACATACTCCTCCGCCAAGGCTCTCAACAACCTCGCCATCCGCATATGAAGGAGCTTCCTTATAGCCATTATCCGCACTTAACGGATATATCTCTTCTGCTACCGAGAATGTCTCGCCCGGATACACCATGCACCCATCGATAAACTGTGTGGCATTACGAAGATTATCCGACCGTTCAACCTGACTTTCCTGAAATGTCGTTGAGAACTTGCCTATTACATCAGTGCATTCGGCCATATCCTCCGAGGTATACTCAGGCTCTTTTGTATTAAGAACAGCAGTTACATTTACCAATGAACCCGTAAGAGCACCCGAAAGAGCATCAAGAATGGCTTCCGCCGTCTTTTCCTCATCTACGTACTTTCCGGTACGTGATTTAGTAACGGTAAACTCACCATTAGCTCTTTTAAGTCCGGCATTCCTGGCTTTAATATTATGCTCTGCACATTCTGACTCTATGAATTCCTTTAATCTATCGTCATCCAATGTGATATCAAGGCTTACCACTCCCGCCTCATCAAGGTCATAAGCCTCGGCTACGGCCTTTGATACATCGCACTCAACCATAAGCTCCGAAAGGGATATCTCTGCACTTTCCCCATTAACATCGACGATAAGACGCTTTGTAGAGAGTCTGTCAGTATATCTTTGAACCTCTTGCCTGGCTTCTTCATATTTCATCCCGCCGACAGCAATATTTTCTATATAGACGCCCTCCTTAATACTTCCATCCCTCACAGGCGTTGCAAACGGATCATCATTCGTTCCCCGTGATTCATTTGCCCCCACCTTTACGATTATAAAGATAACTATCGCAATAAGAAGCACTGCCGCAACGGCTATTCCCGTTATGATAAGCCTGCGCCTTTTGCGCATCTTCCTTTCCATGCTTCTTTTTCTGTAACTGTATTCAGTCATATACTGCTCCTTACTATATTATTCTAGAATACTGTCGTTAAAACAAGTGGAATAACCAATGCAAGAACAAGTATGATACATATAACTGATGCAATTATCTGATTCGTTTTCTTACTGAACTTCATATTATCAGCCTCCTAGCTTCTACTAAATATAATCCATTTTTTTAATTAACGCAAGACCTTTCACCACTTTTACATAAATCACCGAGAAAACACTCTGTGCATCGTGGATTTCTTGCCGTGCATATCGTTCTTCCATGTGTGATTATCTGCATATTGAATCTGATCCAGTGCTCCTTTGGCAATATCTCCATAAGCTCGTACTCTATCTTCTCCGGGTCCGTCTCCCTAGTAAGACCAAGTTTTCCCGATATTCTCTTTACATGTGTATCCACTACTATGCTTGGGTCGCCGTATATATTGCCCCTTATTACATTGGCTGTTTTGCGACCCACACCCGCAAGACTCGTAAGCTCGTCCACGTTCTTTGGAACCTCTCCTTTGTATTCGCTTATGATCTTTGCCGCACACGCCTTGATGTTGCGTGCCTTAGTGGTATAGAAACCAACCGAATGAATACATTCCTTAAGCTCCTCTATATCAGCATCTGCAAGTTCATTAAGCGTCCTGTATCTTGCAAACAGATCCCTTGTCACTATATTTACCCTTTCATCCGTGCACTGTGCGCTTAATATCGTTGCAATCAGCAGCTGCCACGCATTATCATGGTTAAGATAACACTTTACTTCCTTAGTATAATATTCGTCAAGCCGTTCCAGAATGTTATCTATTCTCTGACGCTCTTTACTGCTTATACGTCTTTTTGCCATTAGTATCTTATCCTTTCACCTCAGCCGGTCCGCCTCCTGCCAGCACAGTATAAAAATCTGCATCATAGCCGACGGATTTTCTGTATTCACTGCCTATATATGATATGATATCATCTTTTTTATCCTCATCCACAATACTTACACAGCAGCCTCCGAAGCCGCCTCCGGTAATCCTTATGCCATACACCCCATCACAATTCATACCCAGCTCTACAATTCTATCGATCTCCTTACAGGAAACCTGATAATCATCACGAAGCGACATGTGGGATTCTAGCATCAGCCTTCCAAATTCCTCTATATCTCCGCGCTTTAATGCATTGTACGCATTGATGGTCCGCCTGTTTTCATACACTGCATGTTTTGCCCTCTTACGTTCTACAGGGTCCTTAATAAGATGCTGATATTTATCAAATTCTGCTTCATCCAGATCCCCAAGCGTTCTGATATCAAGCTCCTCTTTAAGTGAATTAAACGCGGCTTCGCTTTCCATCCTTCTTTCGTTATACTTTGATGAACCCAGACTGTGTTTTACATTGGAATTAATTATAAGGATAACCTTATCTGTTAGTTCTATCGGTGCATATTCATATTCAAGCGTTGCCGTATCGAGGAATATGGCCATATTCTCCCTTCCCATTGCCGAGGCGAACTGATCCATAATTCCACAATTCATTCTGTTATAATTATTCTCCGAATATTGACACAGAAGAGCCATATCAGTAAGCGAGAGGCCAAAACCGCACAACTCATTGAACATGTACGCCGTAAGCACCTCAATGGATGCGGATGAAGAAAGCCCCGCTCCACCCGGTATGTTTCCATAATACGCTATATCATATCCGCAATTTAGTTTTTTACCCTGCTCATCAAGCGCCCATATTACTCCATAGGGATAATTGCTCCACAGCTTCCTGTTATATATCTTATAATCTCCGGACTCCCTTTCCACGACAAGCCCCCCAGTTACATTCTCAGAATACATCCTTATCAGGCCGTCATCCCGCTCTCTTACCGCTGCATATGTACCAAGCGTAAGCGCACATGGAAATACATGCCCGCCATTATAATCCGTATGCTCTCCGATAAGATTGACTCTGCCCGGTGCAAAAAATACTCTTACACCCTCACTTTCCCCATATACTTTTTCAAATATATCCTTCATCCTCTGATACATCATTAACTGCCCCCATAATCAGATAAAATATAATTCATTATAACAAAAAGGCTGTTAATATTACAGCCCTTTTAATGAATAATTATAACCGGATTATGATAAGCAATGTAGAATTGTAATATTATCGCAACGACCAAAGCGACATACGGCAAAATCCTTTTTAATTTACCCATGGCGTCTCCTCCCGGTATTTTAATAATATATCTTTAACTCTACTTCGTATCGGATTGTACGAATCTTACACAATTTTTTTGTCAATTTTTTGTTTGATATGCGACATTTTTATTTCTTTTATAAAAATTGCAAAAGCTCCTCCATAAAATCCTGTTCTATTTTTATAAGCTTTTTGGTAAGACTTATCGCTTTCTCATCCGCATTACAATATTTATTAAGGTACTTACTAAGAGACTTAATTCCCATTGTACATCCGTCAATAAGCATATCTGCAGCCTTATGGGCGCTGCTCTCAAGCATGAGCTTCATATCCGTTCCTATTTCAGCAAAGAACATTGCAACCTTAGAAGGATCCTTCTCATCCTCATTCATCCGATTCAAAAGCTCATGGCACTCATCACCTGCCTTAATATGCTTTTCATCATATTTTTTTATAAGAGCTGAAAGCTTTTCGTTCTTTACATATGAAAGCACCTGCTCCATACTGCTTGTTGCTGATTTACATCCTGAATTACATTCCTTTAACAGATTTATCGTATCCTCGTTCATAACTGGTCTCCTTTATCATTTTATAATTATTATTGTACAAAATGAGAAAAGCTATGCGCCATAATCTAATATGCGATACGTTTTACAATAAGAATTTTCTGACCAGGCTTAACCTCCCCATCTATTTCATTCATGTCCATTATATCATTGGCTGATATGTGAAACTGCTTGGCAATATCCCACAATGTGTCTCCTTTTTTTACAATATATCCGATAAGTCCCGGCATATTATTTAATTCATCCATATCCCTCTCCGTCACCTGATAATCCGTGATTACGGACTTCGTATATCGGTTAAATACGATAACGTCAATTCCTATTACTGCCTTTATTTCTGTTTCACGTGGATTGATAACCATAACATTCAGCTGTTCAATCGCAGCATTCATCTCGTATATACAGTCTGTATTTATTCCGGGCGCTTCTATCAGGTGGTTAAACGGAACCGCACCCGTATAGGAACCCGCAGGGCATTCTTCTCCTTCTGTAAAATACATAAGAGTAACATATACTACTCCCGATACCTCAATTCCCTTTTCGGTTATCTTTTCCTCATCAATTCTTACATTCGAAGCCGCATTACATATCTGCAATATCGGATATGCATCATCTTCAAGAATGATTCTGTCGTTTATACGTATCTTGCTGTTATTTCTCATGACAACATTTTCAAATACAGCATCTTCATACACCGGCGTTATCTCATCTCTGGTAGAATACATATCCGTAAGTATACTTATCAAATTTTCCTTGTAGACTTTAATATCAATTCCAAACACGGCCTCTATATCAAGCACCCTGTCCTCGGCGTCATCATCGGGCTTTATCTGTACGTCACAGTCGGAAAGCGTTGCCGTAGCATAACAGATCATATCTTCATCGCATCCTGCTGCCTCTATTTCACGTTCAAACGAAAGCCTGGTCTCATAATCATTGATTCCACCGCCTTCTGTCCCTTTATACAATATGAATATCCTAAGTATTCCCCGCACATTTAATTTGCCCGCAATAAGCCTCATTTCAACATCCTCGGGCACAACCTCCCGATAAAGAATATCGGCTATCGAATCCCTCCCGGAGGTTATCGTCGCCTCATCCTTAATGCGTATTATATCCTTATTGTCAAATACCATCTCAGCAAGCGCCACGTCAGAGTATCTCTTTTCGACGCATAATGAATCCTGCATATCAACAGCTGCATAAACGTTTATCTGTTCCGATGCCACAAGCATCAGCTTAAGTATGGCTCTTATACTTATCTTTCTTGAATTAATAATATCGGAGGTCAATCCCTCAAGCTCCCATTTGACATGCACAATATCGCCCGTACATGTACCGTCCATATTTACGGTCTCATCAAAAGGAATCTGCCCGTTTATATGCTGAAGTCTGCACTCACTTTCCGTATCCTCATACAATATATGAAACATGAGAATGCCCTTTAGCATTACTCTTTCTCCCGACGTCCTTATATCCTGAATTTTCACCTCGCCGCTTACTTTTATTATGCGGTTTATATCCGGTTTGACATCCGGCACGTTTATATCGTTATCTATTGTCATCTGAGTAAGACTTTTGCATTTTATTCTGTTCATATGTATGTCTTTTTTTATAAGCTCCAAACCTTGGTCCCTCCTACTCATTTATATATTACTTCATAATCAAGATATTTCATTTTTACGACAATATACGGATAGGTTTCAGCTTCTTCTATGATATCCTTTTGTCCCGGTCCGTTAAGTGTCGTTGCAAATACTATGGTATTCTCCGTTGTGTACAGCTCATCAACGATGATGCTGTAACCGCCCGTAGGCTGTCTTCCGTACCCGACTACAAGATACAGGTCGTCATCATCCGAATAGCTTAACCTGAATCCTTCCATCTTTTTTTCCTCAATTGCATTTAAGAGAGTTTCCGGGATATCTTCTTCATTAACGACCGAGAATGAAACATCTGAAACTTTTTTATCCGAAACACTTGTGACACCGCATGCACACAGAAATACTGCAGACAATATGCAGCCCATATACAGAATGATACGCATAAAAAAGACACCTCCTCACAATAATTGTATGTGATAAGGCGCCTGTTTATGCTTTTAACATTCTCCTGTTATCTCTATTAACTTTTCCGCACTCCTGCCTTTTACGAGCATCCCAATCTCTGATGCCCTCATATTACAGAATTCCGCATACTCTATCGGTTTCAAAAAATGAACATATGTAGTGACCGGTCTTAAGGAATTCTCTCCAAACGGTTTCCATGAATCTATAATGCATATGGGTACTATCGGACACTTTGCCTTCATCGCACTTCTGAAGCACCCGGTTGAAAAATTTTGAAGTCTGTTATGGTTATCCGTGTATCCACCTTCAGGAAATATAAGATAACGTCTTCCTTCATTGACCTCCTGTGCTATTTCATTCAGGATTCGTATCTGCTGCCTCGGGTCATGAGGTTTTATTCTCTTCCCCTTTAACGCATCAATAAACTGGTTTGTCAATATAACCTTTGATTTTTTAAAATCCATAAGAACTGACATGGGCTTCTTATGCGAATACATTATCCCAAGTGCATCATACTTACCCTGATGATTGGAGTACATAATATAGCCTCCGCTATCCGGCAGATTATGCATACCGTTGGCAATGGTTGTTATTCTTCCTTTTTTCTTAATGAGTTCTATGGTTCTTATCGCCTCGGCATATCTTTCCTCTTCACACAATCCCTCATCCGATGCAACATGCGACAGTCTGTATATTGCTACGCAGGCTGAAACTATGCTTGTGGCTATCATATATATAAAGCGCAGCACTGATTTTCCCCTCCAAATGCGATAATACCTACAGTCACATATCACCGCTTCCTTGTACGATTAAGTGAGTCCTGAATTTCAAGAAGAGCATTCACTATGAATCTTGCATGGTCAAACGCAAGATTATTGTTGTATATTATATCATATTTTTTCTCTTTTAAAAAGCCATAGAGATTCTCTTTAACGCTTACGCATGCATCGCATTTTATATCGTTCTCTTTATTATACAGACAGAGTCCGTACGTACTGTTAACTATTTCTTTATTGGACCGGTATATAATTTCGCTGGACAGCTTGTGAAATTCGATGTCAAACCAACACGCTTTGGATGCATCATCTCCGGCAACCGGCTCATGAACCGACTCGTCAACAACTGCCGCAAATGCCGTTGTGATGATTCTGTCACGCGGATCTCTCCACGTTTCTCCCCATGTACGGAGCTGGCATATCGGTATTCCGCTAAGACCAGTCTCCTCCTTAAGCTCCCTCCTTGCGGCATCCTGTATATCCTCACCGATTTCGCAAAAGCCTCCCGGAAGAGCCCAGTAACCTATGCAGGGATGATTTCTCCTCTTAACCATTAGTAAAGACAGGTCCTCACAGACGGACTGCAATTCCCTGTAGTATCTGAATATCATAACATCTGCTGTTACGCTTGGATTGCGATACTCCAAAGGGTCATAACGCTCAAGGAACTCCTCAAGCGTATATCCATCCTCGTTCTTGCTCCCATCTCCATAAAAAGAAGTATAATCCTCTAAAAATGACGGCATGTCTTCCCTCCGTTATCAGTCGAGCACGATGTCAGATAATAAATCTGACATTGAAGTTGACGCCTCTTCATCGGAAATATATCCGTCTTCACTGTCTTTTTCAGGCTCATTCTTCTCCATTATATCAACAAGAGCCTTCATGCTGAGACTTATTTTTCCATCCTTTATATCTATTATCTTGACGTCAACCTCATCACCTACTTTAACCTCCTCATTTGGCGTCTTAATATGTCTGTGCGCTATCTGGGAGATATGTACAAGACCCGAAAGTCCGTCGCCGATACTTACGAAGCATCCAAACGGCTTTATGGATTCAACAACACCTTTTGTGATCATTCCCACGTGCAATGCCGCTATTTTACCATCATACTCTTCTTTTGCCCTTTTCTCCTCAAGCTCTCTTGCTGAAAGGACAAGGTTTCTCTTCTCATCATCGGCCTCTGCTATAATTACATCTATATATTTTCCTACATATTCTTCTTTTTCACTGTCTTTTATACGTCTTACGGCAAGTCTTGATAACGGAATAAATCCGCGTATGCCATTAAGATATGCTATAACTCCGCCTTTAACTGCCCTTGAAATCTTAACGGAATATACAGTTTCCTCATCCATTCCCTTCTTAAGCTCATCCCACGCAGTAATAAGTACTGCCTGTCTGCGGGACAGCACCAAATTGCCATTGCCATCGTCCTCCATGGTAACGACTCCGTCTATCTCATCCCCTATTTTAATATCATCCATTGCGCTAAATGAAGGATCCTCGCTTAATTCGCTCGGAAGAATTATGCCCTGCATATATGAATTAACATCCACATATACTATGTAATTATCTATTCCGGCGACAACTCCGTGCACGATATCTCCAATATGATACCTGACCATACTCGCATCTATCTGCTCCTCCATATCAGCCATTGTAAGTTCCTTTTCTTCGCTCATCCTGCTTACCTCCCGCTTTCCATCTTTTCTTTTTCTTTTCCTTGCCGACATTATCAGCGCCATTTTCTTCATCAATGATATAAGAAATATGCTGCAGGTCAACCACAGAAGAATCAACATCATCTATGTATTCGTTCTGAACGCTGTCCTTTTCGGCAAACTCTTTAACACTTTCATTAATTAAGAGCATTTTTTTATCAAGATATGCAACGACATCGGCACATTCCTTTAATTCTGACTGTATCCCGTGCGGTGCATTACCTTCAAATTTGTAATAAATCTTATGTTCAAGACTTGCCCAAAAATCCATTGCAATAGTCCGTATCTGAATTTCAAGCTTTGTTCTGACTGACCTGTCGGACAAAAAAATCGGAATGGTAATAATCATATGATAACTCATATAACCATTTGCTTTTGGGTTCTTGATGTAATCTTTTATTTTGAGAATCTCTATATCACTCTGTCCCGATATCGCCTTCGCTATTCTATATATATCAGACGTAAATGAGCAGATTATCCGCACTCCTGCCACATCATTTACGTATTTCATGACATTGGCTATGGTAAGCTCTTTGCCCTTACGCCTTAATTTCCTTGCAATGCTGTCAATCGACTTGAGCCTTGTCTCGATATGCTCTATTGGATTATACTGATGCGAAAGCTTAAATTCATTATTAAGTATCTCAAGCTTGGTACTTATCTCCTTTATAGCCGAGTCATATAACAGAAATATCTGGTTCCATTCCTCGTCTCTTGTAAGATTTATCGGTAAATCACTCATTTGTAATTCCTTCCTTCATGTTAAAAATACAACCTGTCTGCGAATTATAAGTCCTACTTTAACATGAATTTATGACCAAATCTTGAACTTAATCACATAAAAGGTCACTAAGGCGTGCAAACTGCTCAAGCGTAAGCATCTCACCCCTGACCGTAGGAGTAAGGCCCATGGCGTCGAGTGCAGAAAGGATTACATCTTTATTTACATCTATGCTCCCATTATTCCTCAGGCTGTTAACCAGCGTTTTTCTACGTTGCTGAAATGATGCCCTTATAATACCAAACATAAGCTTTCTATCCCTGACCTGAACCGGCGGCGTATTACGCTTCTTAAGTGTAATAACGGCGCTTGCAACATTGGGTCTTGGCATAAAACAATTCTGCGGCACATTGGCAGCAAGGTACGGACTTGCATAATACTGAACCGCAAGCGATAGGGCTCCGTAATCCTTCGTGCCGGGTTCTGCCTGCATCCGCATTGCCACTTCCTTCTGTACCATTACGGTTATGCTGTCCACCGGCATATCATTCTCCAGAATACCCATAATAATAGGAGTGGTTATATAATATGGCAGATTGGCAGCCATCTTAAAAGGACGTCCTTCGGTGTATGTTTTCGATAATTCGGATATATCCTGCTTTAGTA
>CASFAQ010000054.1 GCA_949292725.1 uncultured Eubacteriales bacterium
CTGTACGATACTGTGTCTGACCCGGAGCTATAGCATATCCCGTAATACTTCCCGTATTAACTACAGCGCCTGTTGCATCCTTAAACTGATAGTTAACTTTATAATACGGTACAGCCTGACTGTTATTATTGATTACCATAAATACTGCACTGGAAGTACCCTGTATAGGCTCTACCGACACTGAAAGGTTAGCTGCAAGAACTGAATTGGATACAGTTGATACATTGGATGTAACCGGAGCCGTTGTTATCGTAGGAGTGCTTGCGTTACTATTAATCGTAACTGAAGGCTTTACAGTTACCTTACATCTTAACTTCTTAGCTCCAACCTTTGCGGTAATCCTGGCCGAGCCAACTGACTTTGCCTTTACAACTCCCTTTTTGGTAACCTGTGCAACTGCCTTTTTGTTGGAGCTCCACTTTACCTTCTTCTTAGTTCCCTTAACCTTAAGCTTGTATGTACCTCCTACATACATTGAAACCTTCTTTTTGCTGATCTTTACCTTCTTGGCATCAGCAGTAGCCGGGTTTGCACCTGCCAGACCGGCAATAAGCATAACGGCTACAAGCACAGTTGAAATCTTTTTACATGCTTTTTTCATAATTTCTCCTTCTTTCATAATAATATGATATATTGCCACAGATATCATAACCTGTGGCCGGTGAGATATCCACCATGTAACAGACACCCACCTGACACTCATTCTACTTGCATTCCGGTCCCGGAAGTGTAGAAGTACAATGAGGACATTTTGTAGCTTCTATTGATATCTCGCTTATACAATAAGGACATATCTTTGTGGTTACCGGCGCTGCCTCTTCTTCTTTTTTTGAGATAAGCTTTGACGAAGCACCGTTCATCAACTTAACTATAAGGAAAATAACCAGGGCCATGATAAGGAAATTGATGACTGCCGTTATGAATTTTCCGTAATTAAGTGTAGCCTCACCCAGAAGCGTTATACTGTATCTGTCAAAATTCATTCCACCGAACAGACCCAGAAACGGATTGATGATATCCTCTACAAGGGACGATACAATACTTGTAAACGCTCCTCCGATGATGATACCTATCGCCATATCCATTACATTACCCTTACTGATAAATTCCTTAAACTCCTTCAGAATCTTTTTCAGCATACTATGCATATCCCCTTGCGTATATTATATTCTGACGAGACGCACCGCCATATACTCTCTTCCCGGAAGACTGATTCTTGTATGCCCATGATGTATTCCCATATCTGTCACAGTCATATTCCATGTATCTATGACGTCTATTCTGTATTCCTCATCTTCAGGAAAATTATAATCCCGAAACGACGGCCTTCCGAATCCATAATAGTGAATCTCATAAGAACAATACTTTACTGTAGACCATGTTGCTTCATTCTCTTCGTCATACGGTATCCCCACGACTTCGTCGAATATTCCCTGTCCACACTTTATGTAGCCTCCCGGCGTTTCACAAAGTATCTTCTTAAGAAACGCAAATCTCAAAAAGCTGTCTCCATGCAGGACTCCTCCGTGAGACCACCATAATATATCGTCAGGATGAACATATGTCTCTCCATGTCCTGCATATCCGCCACGCAAAGAGACCTCCCAGAACCTTCTCACAAGTTCCTGTCCGGATATATTGCCCCAGCCTGAATCGATATTGCCTTCATATGATATCTCATCCCATACTACGGGTTTATTGTACATTTTTATATACTTATCTGTCAACTCCACATGACTATACAAATCTGTTCTTTGCATGCTGCAGTGCGTAATCCATTCACTGCCATAGTCAAAATACCTCAGGCAATTATGTATCGAACACATATGGTGGTACGGGTCAGATGCAGTTACAAGCCTGCCGTATTCATTCCACCTGTCATCACCCTTGGACATCAGATCATATTCATTGGCCATCGACCACCAGACATTACGAAATGCCGCATACCTTGCGGTCACATACCTAAGGTACAGTTCGTCGCACTCCTTACTCATCTCTGAAAATCCCCATCTGTCATAGGGATGCATGAGAATAAGGTCCGCCTCTATACCAAGTTTGGTAAGCTCTACTATATAATAATCAAGTCTCCTAAAATGCTCCGGGTTAAACCAGGTAAAGTCAAAATCACCTTCTGCCGATCTTTTCCTGACATACGGATATGTGACAGGCTCCTTCTCATTATACTTATAGAACTTAGGAAATATACAGAACCGTATTTTGTTAAAGCTGCTCTTACTTAAGGTGTCAAGCGTAAGGTCACATAACTCATCCGGCTGATGAACCCACGCATAACACGTAGTACCTATAGAATTATAAGGCAAATCATCTTCATATGCAAGAAAATTTTCATAAATAACTCTTACCGGTCCGTGATTACTGCTGCTCTTTACGGGCGTCACCAGAAAACTGCCTTCTTTTTCATCATCCAGACAGTTTCCCCACACCCTGTATGAGTATTCTCCCGTATATGACGGCATAAAACGTATTCTGTATATTCCGTCCCCGTCATAGAATCCATCGACAACTATCTTTTCATTGTCACCTGAAAATTCAGCCTTAATATAGTAGTCAATATATGGATTACCCTCGCTTCTCCCTGCAAACGAAAGCTCATACATTCCCCATTTTTCAATACATTCCATAACTCATCCCCCTCGTATGGCTTTCATTGTATTATATTTTGATACGAAAATCAATCCGGTATACTGTCCTCTACGCAAAGCGCGCCAAAACCTGTTATGGGGTTCGGCGTTGTATTTTGTCCCGGAAGCTGTCTTGCTCCGTTTATCAGATATGCTTTTACTTTTTCTCCATACAGATAAGGGTCGTTCCCCTCCGTTATGCCCCATTGCATCAAGAGAGCGGATGCACCTGTAGCAAATGGCGTCGCCATGGACGTTCCTGAACGTGCGTCATACGAACCTCCCACTGCTGCCGAGATGATATCAACTCCCGGAGCGACTATCTCAGGTTTATCTGAAATAAGCGAAACAGGGTATCCTCTGCCTGAAAACGGAGCTGGCTGCATGGTGTCGGAATTATACGCTCCTACGGATATTACACGCCTTGCCGTAGACGGTATGGTAAGCGTTGTATCCGCTGAAGGCTCTAAAAACGATGTTGAAGTACTGATTGCCGCACCCGATGGAAGCCATATATTATAAGTGCCCTCCACTATACGTATGGGAGCAAGTCCTATACTCCATATCCCGCTTGAAAAATAGCTGCCGACAGGTATCATTTCAATGTATATCTCCTGAAGCAGACTGTAAGGCGTGGGTTCCCCATAGTATACCAGCACTTCAGCATCATATATATTGATCCTCTGAGTTTTGCTCACCTTGCTTATAGTACCGCTCGTGCTTCCATCCGGCGCAATAATGGTTATGTTAAAATCATCATAATAATTTTTCCATATCTGTATGGAGAAAGCAGGTGTATATTCATATACCAGTATCTCCACATTCTGTTCTTCATCGGAAAGCTGTCCACGATAATGTCTTTTTTCCGCCCCTTCATTGCCCGTACCCACACAGATGACGCTTTTATACACTCCGGCTATGTCATCTATAAAGGTCTCGATAAGCGAAGTTCCTGTATGCGAACCATAACTGTTCCCGAGGCTTATATTTACCGCCACAGGCTTTTGAATCTCTTTCGCCTTATCTATAACATAATTGATTCCCTGCATAAGCTCTGTAGTCATCGGAAATGCATTGCTTCTCATACTTCCAAGCTTGACGGCTATAATATCTGCTTTGGGTGCGCACCCGATATTACTTCCACATGCTATACCGAGCACATGCGTACCATGTCCGCTTATATCACGGCTTGGAACTATATTATCCCTGCCGGCCGGCGTACCACTTCTTAGCGCTTCATTTATCTGCGTAGCGGTATATTCCGTTCCTATATGGTAACCTGTAGGGGGATTGCCGTTAATCGACTGGTCCCAAAGATACAGTATCCTTGTGGTGCCGTCCTCATTTATGAACTCCGGATGTGCATAATCTATGCCACTGTCTATGGCCGCAATGATTATACCACTGCCGGTAAGACCGTAACGATTATAGACAGAAGTAAAGCAGGAAGCCGATTTGCCCTGCTTTACTTCAAAATAAAGACTTTTAGGTTTCTCAATATATTCTATCTGGTACAAAGAGGCAACTTCCCTTATAAGTGACTGTTTGAGATTAAGAACAGCATAGCCCCCGTTAAGGATTGTAACCCTGATTCCCATCTCATAAAGTTCATCAAGGCTTCCGTTGTATCTTACCACAACCTCCCATGTATCGTCATATATATCGTATCCCGTGCTAAGAGATGGTGACTGCTCCCTTTCAGCCGGCGTCACCTCAAGCGCCATATTCAGCTGATTTTCTATTTTTTCGTCCTGCATGAATACACCTCCTCCGGTATATTCTATTCGCGACGAAGTTATGGCAGTCCATTATTTTTTCATTTTCTTTTCTGCTCATCTGGCAATGCTTTTAGATGATGAATCGGTCAGATCCTTACCCTTTATCACTTTTGCGCCTTTGGCATACGTCCTGATTCCTTTCATACTTCCGGATATTCCGCTTCCTCCGCTTGTGCAGAATGGAATAACCGTTTTATCTTCCAGATTGTATGATTCCAGAAAAGCACGTATAATCATAGGTTCTTTTCCCCACCAGATAGGATATCCAAGGAATATTACATCATACTTTTTGATATTCTTTACCTTATTCTTTATTGCCGGTCTTGATGTTTCATCCTGTTGCTCCGTATTGGCACGGCAGTTATCGTTATCATAATTAAGATCAGCTGATGTGTACAGTTCAACCGCCTTGATCTGATACAGATCGCCATCCACACCTTTACTCAGCTTCTTTGCAACGCTTTTTGTCGTTCCTGTAGCAGAAAAATATACAACTTCTAAGCACTTTACCTTCCTATATGTCATTCGCCATCGAGTACAAATACATTCTTAATGAAGTTATAGTAACCGCTCTCCCATGAATGTCCCACTCCATTTTCCCAGTATGTATGTGAAACACCATTATTCTCAAGAACCTGATGATACAGAAGAGGATTATCTCCTACCACAGTATCATAAATACCTCTTAATATGAATATATATGTGTTATCCTTATATTCATCAGAAAGCGTAAATGTATCCTCTGTAAACAGTCCCGGTTCACTGGTTCCCATATCCTCCCTTGAATATCCGAATATTCCCGGTGCAGGACAGAACGCTGCAATATATCCAAACAGTTCAGGATGTGAGATTCCCACATAAAGAGCTTCTCTTCCGCCCATTGACCAGCCTGCCACACAAGTATTCTCACGCCCCGTTAGGATATTATAATTCTCTTCCATATATGGCATAAGACTGCCTGTTATATCATCGATACACAGATCATACAGCGCATAATTGGCAGCGGTGTGAGTATCCGTTTCAGGATCGTCAGAGCAACGGCAGTTAGGAGCAACAATTATCATCTCCTTAGCCTTGCCGGATGTGATTGCATTGGCTGTTATAACCGATATATCGGCATCATTACTCTGTCCGAATCTGCTTCCCCCAAGTCCTATACCATGAAGCATATACAGAACAGGATACTTCTTTTCAGGATCATATTCAGGCGGCAAAAATACGTCCGCAACCCTGTCGCTTTCGGTAACTTCCGAATAATATGTTATCTTTTCGTATGTGCATCTTATTCCGTCCTGCTTGGTCATATAATCTGAAGGCAGCTCATCTTCAATGTCTGCATTCTCAGCCTTTATAATCTGTGCAGTAGGCGTCGGAGCAGCGGTAGGCGTGCCTGTCGGTACGATTGTTTGTGCAGGTACCGGCTTGGCTGTTGGAGCTGATGTAACAGGCGTTACCACTGCAGGCGCCGTCACATCAGGTACTACATCAACGTTCTGTACATCTTCTATAATGACTGTTACCTTACCCAGTTTTCTTGTCTTTTTGGCCAGTTTTTCTGTCACTGTAATCTTGACCTTTCCTGATTTTTTTGCCTTAATTACACCCTTCTTTGTAACCGTTGCCAGAGCCTTCTTTGCAGATACATACTTATATTTTGCCTTTTTGTTCTTACGGGCAATCTTTATCTGCTTCTTTTCCCCAACATTCATTGTGATTTTCTTCTTTTTCAGCACAGCCTTTTTAGCTGCACTAACTGCATAATCTCCCGACAACCCGCTTACAAATACTGCGGTGGCAAATATTATGCATAATGTCTTTTTTATCTTTTTCATCATCGCACCTCCATAAAAAATACAGGATAAAAACCATTGTCCTTATCCTGTAAATAATATCATATCATAAACTGACTGTACATGATTAATCGAGCTTTTTTGTATACGCAAGTGCAAGCGCTCCAGGCCCTATATGGCATGATACACTTAACGAAAGCGGATTCATCACGATATCATGTCCCGGAAACATCTCCATAACCTCTTTCTTGTACTCGTTAGCTGCTTCCTTATCATATGTGTATGCTATCTGAAGATGGAAGTTACCGCTCTCATAATCTTTCGGGAAACGCTTCTTAAGATCCTCTATCTGTCCTTCGGTCATTATGCGCTTTGCATGCTTTACCGATCTTGCCTTCGCATATGCGTCAAGCTTTTCTCCGTATATCTGAAGTACCGGTTTGATACCGAGTATTGTTGCAAGTGCAGCTCCGGCGGGAGTTACCCTTCCTCCCTTTTTAAGATATTTAAGATCATTTACCATGATGAATATATTGGTATCCTTAGCTGTATCAAGAAGTACTCTCCTTATCTCCTCGGCAGACATTCCGCCATCAGCCATCTCCTTTGCTTCCATTACGCTTTGTCTCTGCGTCACCGATATTCTGTGATTATCCACAACCACAACCTTACCATTATACTGCTTTGCAAGCATGATTGCCGTGTCACAGGAACTGCTCAGTCCGCTTGACATGGGAATATGAACTATCTCGTCATATTCTTCCATCTCCAGTATCTCATCCCACAGGGATGTAACGCTTGCAACTGAAGGCTGACTTGTACTGACGTCCGCTCCGGTTTTAAGATGCTCGTAAAACTCATCCTGAGTCAGTGAAATGTCCTCAAGGTACTCTTCACCGTTGATAACAAAAGGCATGGGAAGTACAAAAACCCCAAGTTCTTTGCCCTGATTTTGTGTTATGCCACTGTTACTGTCTGTTACAATTGCTGTTTTACTCATTGATAAAGCCCTCCATTCAATACTATCTTCCAAATTCTGAAAGTACAAGACCCTCATTTCTGTCGATAACCGTATTCACGCTCCACGGATGCGTAAACAGCAGCAATGGTCTGCCATTCAGATCCCTTATCTTCCTGGTGTCGGAGGTTACCGAGAGCCTGTCTATATCTATATTGTCATTCTCAATCCACCTGATATGTTCATACGGCAGCATATCAAGTCGTATGTCCACATGGTATTCGTTCTTAAGACGATACTCCAACACCTCAAACTGAAGCACTCCTACCACACCTGCTATAATCTCCTCCATGCCAGTATTGTATTCCTGAAAAATCTGCACAGCTCCTTCAAGCGCTATCTGCTCTATACCCTTTATGAACTGCTTTCTTTTCATCGTATCCACCTGGCGAATCCTTGCGAAATGCTCTGGTGCAAATGTAGGAATCCCTTCGTATGAAAAATTACAGCCGGGCTTACATATGGTATCACCTATCGCAAATATTCCCGGGTCGAACAGACCTATAATGTCTCCGGCATAGGCTTCATTTACATGTTTTCTTTCCTCCGCCATCATCTGCTGCGGCTGAGCGGGCCTGATCTTTCTTCTTCCCTGAACATGATACACTTCTTTTCCCGCCTCAAATTTGCCGGAACATATTCTTATGAATGCTATTCTGTCTCTGTGAGCCTTGTTCATATTGGCCTGTATCTTAAAGACAAATGCAGAAAAATCATCGCTAAACGGATCGATAACGCCCTCATTACTCATTCTTGGAAGCGGCGGAGTCGTCATTTCAAGGAAATGCTTAAGAAATATCTCCACACCGAAATTAGTAAGGGCCGAGCCAAAAAATACAGGCGAAAGTTCACCCCTTCTGACTCTGTCTATATCAAATGCATCACTTGCGCCATCCAGAAGTTCAATATCCTCTTCAAGTTTTTCCCTGAGGGGCGCCGTAATAAGTTCATCTATATCCGCATCATCAAGTCCGGTTTCTATCACCTCAGCCTTGTGTCCGTTATCGCCCTGTATGAATCTTGAAATAATCTTTGAGCTCCTGTCGTACACGCCCTTAAAACTCTTACCCGAACCTATGGGCCAGTTCATAGGACAGGTAGGCATTCCAAGCACTGACTCAATCTCGTCAATAAGGTCGAACGGGTCATTTGCCTCCCTGTCCATCTTATTGATAAATGTAAATATAGGTATATGCCTCATTACACATACTTTAAAAAGTTTGATAGTCTGAGCCTCAACACCCTTTGAACCGTCTATGACCATTACAGCCGAATCAGCCGCCATGAGAGTACGATACGTATCCTCCGAAAAGTCCTGATGTCCCGGCGTATCAAGGATATTGATGCATTTTCCTCCATATTCAAACTGCATTACAGATGATGTAACAGATATTCCTCTCTCCTTCTCTATCTCCATCCAGTCGGATACGGCATGCTTTGCAGCCTTTCTGCCCTTTACGCTTCCCGCCAGATTGATCGCTCCTCCGTATAGAAGGAATTTTTCCGTAAGAGTTGTCTTTCCGGCGTCCGGATGTGATATTATGGCAAATGTTCTTCTTCTGTTAATCTCATTTGAAATATCAGACATCATTAATTCTCCCTATATAATAGAATCCCTTACACTCCGTAAGAGTTACGTTTATTATACTGCCTATAAGCGATTCGTCACCCTCAAAATGCACTACTATATTATGCTCAGTTCTTCCGGTAACCATCGTATCATCATGCGAATTCCTCTCCTCCACAAGCACAGGCAGCGTTCTATTCTCAAATCTGGCGCTTCTTTCCGCGCCGATTCTCTGAACAACCGAAAGAAGCCTGTCAAATCTCTCAGTCATAACCTCCTGCGGTATCTGATCATCCATCGTGGCGGCGGGAGTACCTGTCCGCTTCGAGTACTGGAATGTAAATGCACTGTCATAGCCTGCCTTTTCTACCATGGAAAGGGTATCGCAAAGATCCTCATCCGTCTCTCCCGGAAATCCCACGATTATATCGGTTGTTATGGATATGTCCGGCATCGCATTCCTTATTTTTTCAACCAGCAAAAGATAATCCTCTCTTGTATAATGCCTGTTCATCTTCTGCAGTATCCTTGTACTGCCCGACTGAAGCGGCAGATGGATATGTCTGCATATTTTCTTCGAGTTTTTCATCGTCTCGATAAGTTCATCGGACAGATCCTTTGGATGCGAAGTCATAAATCTTATGCGCTCTATGCCCGGTATCTCCTCGATTCTATGTAGAAGCTCGGCAAATGTAATCCCGGAATCCAGATTTTTACCATACGAATTTACATTCTGCCCCAAAAGCATGATCTCTTTTACGCCGTCGCGCGAAAGCCTTTCTGCTTCTGCTATTATATCCTCGGGCTTTCTGCTTCTTTCCCTGCCTCTTACATACGGCACTATGCAGTAGCTGCAGAAATTATTGCATCCGTACATTATGTTGATTCCTGCCTTAAAGGAATATTTTCTATCAACCGGAAGCTCCTCAACTATATCCTTTGCATCCTTCCATATATCTATGATCTGAGCGTCGCTCATAAGATGCCCATAAAGAAGCTCGGCAAATTTGTATATATTATGAGTTCCGAATACTATATCCACAAATCCGTATGACTGCTGTATTTTTCTGATGACATGCTCCTCCTGCATCATACATCCGCAAAGTGCAACAATCATGTCCTTATTCTCTTTTTTACGCATCTCTTCAATATTGTTATGATTTTCAATGATGAACTTCGGAACGTCCTTATACTTTTCTAGCAATTCTTTTCCCAACGCATACTCTGCAACTTTT
>CASFAQ010000055.1 GCA_949292725.1 uncultured Eubacteriales bacterium
TTGGTTTGTGAAATTTAATTCTTACCTCTGAAAAATCATTGTCATGAATTTTCAGGGTTGTCTGAGTATCCAATTTTCAAAGTACGCCTTTCGCTTTCCGCCCTCTCGGTGCGTCAGCAAAATTTACTTTACCAAAAATGCTCCCCCTTGTCAACACCTTTTTTTATTTTTTTTGTTTAACGGTATTTAAGAGGGTAAAAACGCTGCCGCACAGATGATTGGTATTCATGGCAGACGGCAGCGTAGTCTGTATTTAAATAATGTTTACTCCTCTGCAAAAGCTGCTATTTCTTCAGAAACAGTAATGTCCTCAGCTGCTATTTCCTGTGCCGCAGCCTCCTCAGAATCATCCGGTATATCCTCGGATATTTCAATATCTTCCGACACATCTATATCTTCCGAAACCTCTATATGATCAAACGCATCAGAGCTTAATGAAACTCCCCTGTACCTCTTCATGCCGGTACCGGCAGGAATCAGCTTACCTATAATGACGTTCTCCTTAAGTCCTATAAGCGGATCCACCTTACCCTTAATAGCCGCCTCAGTAAGAACTTTAGTCGTCTCCTGGAACGATGCCGCTGACAGGAATGAATTCGTTGCAAGCGCCGCCTTGGTTATACCAAGCATAACCTGCTTTCCTTCAGGCGGTTCCTTACCTTCCTCGGTAAGTCTCTTAACCTCGTCCTCATACTCAAGCGCATCAACCATGGTACCCGGAAGGAATGACGAATCACCGTTATTCTCGACACGTACCTTTTTAAGCATCTGTCTTACGATCACTTCGATATGCTTATCGTTGATCTCAACACCCTGAAGTCTGTATACTCGCTGTACCTCACGTATCATATAATCCTGCACGGAGCGCACGCCTTTTATCTTAAGGATATCATGTGGATTGACGCTTCCTTCCGTGAGTTCGTCACCCGCTTCAAGCTCCTGACCATCCATAACCTTAATTCTTGATCCGTAAGGAATAAGATAAGCCTTTGACTCTCCACTCTCATTATTGGTTACAATAACCTCACGTTTCTTCTTGGTATCCTTTAATGTTACTTTTCCGGCAAACTCAGATATTATTGCGAGTCCTTTTGGCTTCCTTGCCTCGAAAAGCTCTTCCACTCTAGGAAGACCCTGTGTAATATCATCACCCGCAACACCACCGGTATGGAAAGTACGCATCGTAAGCTGTGTACCAGGTTCTCCAATCGACTGTGCGGCAATGATTCCTACAGCCTCACCAACCTGAACGGCATCACCCGTAGCCATATTGGCGCCATAACATTTGGCACATATGCCTATGTGTGATTTACATGTAAGGATGGTTCTTATCTTAACACTTGCCTTATCGCCTTTTTCTATAATCGCCTTCGTGTTCACAATGCGCGCCGCACGCTTAGGAGTAATCATATGATTGGCTTTAACGATAATCTCTCCGTCATCATCATAGATTGTCTCGCATGCATATCTTCCGGTAATTCTTTCCTCAAGGGTTTCTATCACTTCTTTTCCATCCATAAAGCCCCTTATATCCATTCCCGGAATCTCATCTGTTCCCGCACAACAGTCTACCTCTCTTATGATAAGCTCCTGGGATACGTCCACAAGACGTCTTGTAAGATATCCCGAATCCGCCGTACGAAGAGCAGTATCCGAAAGTCCTTTTCTTGCTCCGTGTGCTGAAATGAAGTACTCAAGAACGTCAAGTCCTTCACGGAAGTTGGATTTGATAGGAAGCTCTATGGTGCGTCCGGATGTATCCGCCATAAGTCCACGCATACCTGCGAGCTGCTTGATCTGTTTATCCGAACCACGCGCTCCCGAATCAGCCATCATGAATATATTATTGTATTTATCAAGCCCCTTCATAAGAGCCACGGTAATATCGTCATCGGCCGATTTCCAAGTTTCAATTACTGCTTTATAACGCTCTTCCTCAGTAAGAAGACCGCGCCTGAAATTCTTTGCAATTTTTTCTATTGTATTCTCTGCATCATCAAGAATCTGCTTCTTAGCCTCCGGCACCGTCATATCCGATATCGAAACAGTCATGGCAGCTCTTGTGGAATATTTGTACCCAAGCGACTTGATTGAATCCAAAATCTCTGCAGTTTTAGTCGCACCGTGTGTATTGATGCATTTCTCAAGAATCTGTTTAAGCTGCTTCTTTCCAACATGAAAATCTACCTCAAGCTTTAAGAAGTTCTCATCCTTTGTTCTGTCAACAAAGCCCAGATCCTGAGTTATTATTTCATTAAATAAAAATCTTCCCAACGTAGACTCGATAACTCTTGTCTCTTCTTCTCCTGCCGCGTTGATACCGGTACGTCTTACCTTGATACGCGAATGAAGGGTAAGATAACCGTTTTCATATGCGGTAATAGCTTCATTTATATTCTTAAATGCCTTTCCTTCGCCCTTGGCTCCCGGTCTTTCCTGCGTAAGATAATAGATACCAAGAACCATATCCTGCGACGGAACCGCAACAGGACCACCGTCCGAAGGTTTAAGCAGGTTGTTTGGCGAAAGCAGAAGGAAACGACACTCTGCCTGTGCCTCAACCGAAAGCGGAAGATGCACTGCCATCTGGTCACCGTCAAAGTCAGCGTTGAACGCCGTACATACAAGAGGATGAAGCTTAATAGCCTTACCCTCGACAAGCGTAGGCTCAAATGCCTGAATTCCAAGTCTGTGCAGAGTAGGCGCACGGTTAAGCATTACAGGATGCTCCTTTATAACTTCTTCAAGCACATCCCATACCTCCGGTTGAAGCCTCTCTACCATTTTCTTTGCAGATTTGATATTGTGCGCGGTGCCCTGTGACACAAGCTCCTTCATGACAAACGGCTTAAAGAGCTCTATAGCCATTTCCTTAGGCAGACCGCACTGATATATCTTAAGCTCAGGTCCGACCACGATAACCGAACGACCCGAATAGTCAACACGTTTTCCAAGAAGATTCTGTCTGAATCGTCCCTGTTTTCCTTTAAGCATGTCAGACAATGATTTGAGGGCCCTGTTGCCCGGACCGGTTACAGGTCTTCCTCTTCTTCCATTATCAATAAGTGCATCAACAGCTTCCTGAAGCATACGTTTTTCATTCCTGACTATGATCTCAGGTGCTCCAAGCTCAAGAAGTCTGTTAAGACGGTTATTACGATTTATAATTCTTCTGTACAGATCATTCATATCAGAAGTTGCGAATCTTCCGCCATCAAGCTGAACCATAGGTCTGAGATCCGGCGGGATAACAGGTATAACGGTAAGGATCATCCATTCAGGCTTATTATCAGACTCGCGAAATGCTTCTATAACCTCGAGTCTCTTAATGATCCTTGCTCTCTTCTGACCCGTGGATTCTTTAAGTTCTGCTTTAAGATTCTCGCTTTCTTCATCCAGATCTATTGCCTTAAGGAGCTCCATTACAGACTCTGCTCCCATTCCTACCCTGAAGCAGTTACCGTACTGTTCAAGCGCATCCTGATATTCCTTTTCAGAAAGCACCTGCTTATACTGCAGATCCGTAGTTCCCGGATCAAGCACAATATAAGAAGCAAAATACAGAACCTTTTCAAGAATCCTTGGAGATATGTCAAGCACAAGTCCCATGCGACTAGGGATTCCCTTAAAATACCATATATGAGATACCGGTGCAGCAAGCGATATGTGACCCATTCTCTCTCTTCTTACACTTGCCTTTGTAACCTCAACGCCGCATCTGTCACAGATTACACCCTTATATCTTATTTTTTTATATTTACCACAATGGCATTCCCAGTCCTTACTGGGTCCAAATATCTTTTCACAGAACAGACCGTCCTTTTCAGGCTTCAGCGTCCTGTAGTTAATTGTTTCAGGTTTGATTACCTCTCCCCTTGACCATTCGAGAATCTTCTCAGGGGAGGCAAGTCCTATTTTGATTGCGTCATAACTAATGTTCTGGCTTGTATTATTAGTAATACCGTTAAATGCTGGCATATGCTGCACGTCCTTTCTGGTCCGTTTTACAACCTGGATTAAAATTTCAATGCATCGAGATTAAGCTCTTCTTCATAATCATCCGGCTCACCGATAGCATCCGCAATGTCTGAAGCCTCGCTGTAACCGGCTCTCTCAAACGACTCGTCCCTATTATACCGGTAGTCCTCACCCTCAATAAGCGGAGTAAGGTCTTCATCGCCATAATCAATGCTTTCTGTCATCTTAACCTCGTTACCATCCTCATCAAGTACCGTAACATCAAGAGCAAGTGACTGAAGCTCTTTTAACAATACCTTGAATGATTCTGGAATACCAGGCTCTGATATATTGTCTCCTTTGATAATCGCTTCATAAGTCTTAACACGTCCTACAACATCATCAGACTTAACCGTCAGAATCTCCTGTAATGTGTATGCAGCACCATATGCCTCAAGCGCCCACACTTCCATCTCTCCGAAACGCTGTCCTCCAAACTGTGCCTTACCACCTAGCGGTTGCTGCGTTACCAGAGAATACGGTCCGGTTGAACGTGCGTGAATCTTATCATCTACAAGATGATGGAGTTTAAGATAATGCATGAAACCTACAGTTACCGGACTGTCAAAGAACTCTCCCGTTCTTCCGTCTCTAAGCCTTACCTTACCATCCCTGTTAATCGGGACGCCCTCCCATTCTTTTCTGTACTCTTCATTGGTCAGGAGATATTCCATAATCTCAGGATCAAGTATATCTTTGTACTTACTCTCGAACTCATCAAGCGGCATATTGACATAGTCGTTGGCAAGCTCCAGAGTGTCCATGATATCATACTCATTTGCTCCGTCAAATACAGGCGTAGCCACATTGAACCCAAGCACCTTTGACGCAAGTGAAAGGTGTATCTCAAGCACCTGTCCAATATTCATTCGCGAAGGAACGCCAAGAGGGTTAAGCACTATATCAAGCGGTCGTCCATTAGGAAGGAACGGCATGTCTTCTACCGGCAGCACTCTCGATACAACACCCTTATTACCATGACGTCCGGCCATCTTATCTCCGACCTGAATCTTTCTCTTCTGTGCAATATATATACGAACAGTCTCATTAACTCCCGGAGGAAGCTCGTCGCCGTTCTCTCTTGTAAATACTTTCGCATCTACCACAATACCAAACTCACCATGCGGCACTCTAAGAGATGTATCTCTGACTTCCCTCGCCTTTTCACCGAAAATAGCCCTGAGAAGTCTCTCTTCTGCAGTAAGCTCAGTCTCTCCCTTAGGGGTCACCTTACCTACAAGGATATCTCCTGCACGCACCTCTGCTCCTATTCTTATGATACCCCTTTCATCAAGGTCCTTAAGGGCATCATCACCGACTCCCGGAACATCACGGGTGATATCCTCCGGTCCAAGCTTCGTATCTCGCGCTTCTGCCTCATATTCATTAATATGAACAGAGGTGTATACATCTTCCTGAACAAGTCTTTCACTAAGCAGTACGGCATCCTCGTAGTTATATCCTTCCCATGTCATAAATCCTATGAGTGGATTCTTACCAAGTGCAATCTCGCCACCGGCTGTAGAAGGTCCGTCTGCGATTACCTGTCCTTTAACAACCCTGTCGCCGTTAGTAACGATAGGTCTCTGGTTCATACATGTTCCCTGATTACTTCTTACAAACTTCTCAAGAGGGAATGTAATCCTTTCTCCCGAATCATTTCTTATGACGATCTTATCGGATGCAGAGAACTCCACTATACCGTCGCATGTAGACACAACGCAGTTGCCGGAGTCAACGGCAGCCTTGTACTCCATTCCGGTTCCTACCACAGGAGCCTCCGTAACCAGAAGCGGAACGGCCTGACGCTGCATGTTGGAACCCATAAGCGCTCTGTTCGCATCGTCATTCTCAAGGAACGGAATCATCGCCGTAGCCACAGAGAATACCATCTTTGGAGATACATCCATATAATCTATTTTGTTCTTCTCAAACAGAGACGTCTCCTCACGAAAACGTCCTGATATGCTGTTGTTTATAAAATGTCCCTCTTCATCAAGCGGTTCATTGGCCTGTGCAACATGATATCTGTCCTCTTCGTCCGCAGTCATGTACACAACTTCGTCGGTAACCCTTGGATTAGTAGGGTCTGATTTGTCAACCTTACGATATGGAGCCTCCACAAATCCATACTCGTTGATTCTTGCATAAGATGCAAGGGAATTTATAAGTCCTATGTTAGGACCTTCCGGAGTCTCAATAGGACACATTCTTCCATAATGAGAATAATGTACGTCTCTGACCTCAAATCCCGCCCTGTCTCTTGAAAGGCCTCCAGGTCCGAGAGCCGACAGACGCCTCTTATGCGTAAGCTCACTAAGCGGATTATTCTGATCCATAAACTGTGAAAGCTGTGAGCTTCCAAAGAACTCCTTAACAGCAGCCGTTACAGGCTTGATATTAATAAGCGACTGCGCCGAAACATCATTGATATCCTGCGTAGTCATTCTTTCACGCACAACTCTTTCCATACGCGAAAGTCCGATTCTGTACTGGTTCTGGAGAAGCTCTCCGACAGCACGAATCCTTCTGTTGCCAAGGTGGTCTATATCGTCATCATTGCCTATGGCATATTCAAGATGCATATTATAATTAATAGAAGCAAATATATCTTCTTTTGTTATATGTTTTGGAATCAGTTCGCTTACACGTCTTCTTATGCTATCAACAATTTCATCCTCATCCTCGCATTCCTCGAGAATTTCAGCAAGCACAGGATAATATACTGCCTCTGTAATTCCGACTGATTTTTTATCGATGTCAGGAAGGAAAGCATTAAGGTCCACCATCATATTGGAAAGTATCTTTACTTCTCTTTCTTCTGCCTGTACCCATACGGCAGGCACGGCATGATTCTGGATATCCTCAGCCTCATCTTCAGTAAGAACGGTTCCTGCTTCGAAAAGCACCTCGCCGGTTCTCTCATCCACAACATCTCTTGAGAGCTCGCATCCCGCTATACGATTGCTGAATGCAAGTTTTTTATTGAACTTATATCTTCCGACCTTGGCAAGATCATACCTCTTAGGATCGAAGAACATGCTGTTCACAAGATTCTCCGCACTCTCTACCGCAAGCGGCTCGCCCGGACGAAGTTTTTTATACAGCTCAAGAAGACCGTCCTGATAATTATCAGACGCATCCTTTCCCATACTTGCAACAAGCTTCGGCTCCTCGCCGAACATATTAAGTATCTCATCATTAGTTCCTACGCCAAGCGCCCTTATAAGAACAGTGATCGGAACCTTACGATTTCTATCCACCCGAACATAGAATACATCATTGGAATCAGTCTCATACTCAAGCCATGCTCCACGATTAGGTATTACAGTACAGGAATATAATCTCTTACCTATCTTATCATGTCCGATAGAATAATATATTCCCGGAGAACGAACCAGCTGACTTACTATAACACGCTCCGCCCCATTAATTACAAAGGTTCCCGTCGCAGTCATAAGCGGAAGATCACCCATGAATATGGAATGCTCTTTTATCTCGTCAGTTTCCATATTATGAAGTCTTACCGTCACCTTAAGAGGTGCCGCATATGTTGCGTCGCGCTCCTTGCACTCCTCTATGGAATACTTTACGTCATCCTCGCATAATTTGAAATCAATGAATTCCAAACTCAGATGCTCACCATAATCCTTTATAGGAGAAATGTCCCTAAACACTTCGCGAAGACCTTCCTTAAGGAACCATTTGTAAGAATTGGTCTGTACCTCAATAAGATTAGGCATCTCTAATACTTCTTTTCTTTTGGAGTAACTCATTCTTACGTTATTGCCCACTTTGACCGGTCGTATCCTGTTCTTTTCCATTAATGCTTTCACTCCTTATATTATAGAGTTATGATGCTCACCGGCGCAGAACCACTTGTCGTAAAAAGTCGTTGCTTTTTACGGGAATTGTGCTATAATGTAAACAAAATAGGTGATAAGTAATATCACATCTGCATATTCCAAGGTGCATTACACCACAATGAGCACATTCCATGATACCACACTATTTTTTTCGTGTCAATAACCTGTTTTATTACAAAAGTATAAATTTACATATATTTTTCCAAAAAAGAACGTCAAAAAAAGCTGTTGCATAAGCGACCTTCATATCGCAAAGCAACAGCTTTATATTCGTCTGTATGTCCCGTTAATTATTTAAGAGTACATACTGCGCCTTCAGCCTCGAGCTTAGCCTTAATCTCGTCAGCCTCTGCTTTTGAAGCAGCTTCCTTAATAACCTTTGGAGCTCCCTCAACAACTTCCTTAGCTTCCTTAAGTCCAAGACCTGTAGCATCACGTACAACCTTGATAACCTTAACCTTGTTAGGACCAACTTCTGTAAGCTCTACGTCAAACTCAGTCTTCTCCTCTGCTGCTGCGCCTGCATCAGCTGCTGCTGCTACAACAACGCCTGCTGCTGCAGATACTCCAAACTCTTCCTCACATGCTTTTACTAAATCATTAAGTTCTAATACAGTCATGCCTTTAATTGCATCGATAAATTCCTGTGTTGTCATTTTAAATTCCTCCATAATTAATATTTAATCCGGGTTGTAATATTACTCTGCCGCTGCGCCGTCAGATTTCTCTGCAATCTGATTAAGCACACGCGCAAGATTGGTAATTGGTGACTGCAGACTTCCAAGAAGCTTGGAAATAAGCACCTCTCTTGATGGGATATCAGCGATAGCGTTAACTCCTGCCGCATCATAATAAGTTCCTTCAACCACTGCGGCTTTAAACTCTATTGCCGGAGTATCCTTGGCAAATTCCTTAATAATTCTTGCAGGAGCCGTAGCGTCTTCCATTCCGAAGGCAACTGCCGTAGGTCCCTCAAGATTAGGATCAAGCTGAGCAAAATCTGTTCCGCTAAAAGCAAGATGAAGCATTGTATTCTTATATACCTTGTACACAACACCGGCTTCACGAAGCTTCTTACGAAGAACAGTATCCTGTTCAACCGTAAGCCCTCTGTAATCGACAAGCACTGCTGATGACGCATCAGCAGCATACTGCTTAATCTCATCAACGACAGGAGCCTTAAGTTCAATCTTTGCCATGTTCATATACCTCCTGTATTATTCTGCATTGTATAAAAGAAAGGTTCTTTCTGCGAAGACACAGAAAGAACCCGGAAATAATCAAAGGTATCATTCTCCTCGGCAGGCTGTAAACATTTGAACCAAATCGTACCTGCTGTCTTCGGCAACAATGCATTAAATATTCTATTATAACTGTACCCGTGCTGTCAAGCACTTTTTGTTACATAAACTGATTAGCATTAATCTTCACGCCCGGGCCCATTGTTGAGGCAAGCGTAATACTTCTAAGGTACTGTCCCTTAGATGATGAAGGCTTTGCCTTAACGATAGCTCCCATAAGAGTATCAACATTCTCCTTGAGCTGCTCCTCAGTAAATGAAACCTTTCCTACAGGTACATGAATAATATTCGCTTTATCAAGACGATACTCAATCTTACCTGCCTTGATATCATTAACAGCCTTTGTCACATCCATTGTAACAGTTCCGGCTTT
>CASFAQ010000056.1 GCA_949292725.1 uncultured Eubacteriales bacterium
GCCCCAAGAACGGACTGTTGCTGTAAATACACAAAAGCCCCAGCAAATGCCGGGGCTAATGTTTCAATTATTTTGGGACATTTTCAAAAATGCTTGACACATTCTATTGACTAAAACCTTTGCATCCGGAACAAAACACATTTCTCTAAACTTCTATTAAACCCAATTGAAACAAATATTTGACTTTTTACTTAACGAAAACAGTTTAGACATGTAAGGTGTGGAAACTCAAATACTCCCTTTAGTATATTTCTGCTCCTGAGTATATTAAAAATCCTGACATACCCTCCTGTCTGAAGCTCGGAATAATACAGGTTTGAGAATACATCAGCTATCTGAATGAACTTATTGCCAATCGAATTATGATAGGAGGCATAAAACTTCCCTTTCGCCCTGCCACCAAGCACCAGTTCGGCATTCAGGTAATTCTGCAGGAAATGCTTCATCTCAATCTTTTCATTGCGCTCATCAAGCTGTATAAAGCACTCCTCATCAGAAAGCACACCTTCTCTTATATAGTGCTCAAGCGCAAGACGAATCGTATAATTAAAGGCAAGCGCCTTATTATCGCAGAATTCGTCTCCAAGACTTTTATTATCTATTTTTATGTAATACAGTTCAAAATACTTCTTTTTCGTGAAAAATTCCGCAAACCTTTCTTTCATGTCCCTGTCAAACTGCACGCCCTTTAATTCCCTAAAGGCCCCTTTTGAGAACATCCTGCCTCCCTGCTTTGCGATGCGTCCCGTATTGGGATTAATCCTGTCCGAATCAAGCTCCTTAAGTCTGTCATAATTTGACGACACAAAACGCTTGTAAGCCCTGCTTAATTTTTCATTATCATACACATTAACAAGCGCAATCACAAAATACGGCGTCAGAGAATTATGGTTATTGATTGAGCCTGATTCATCTATGTAAATATTCATATATCGAGCCTCGTCATTAGTATTTGATATTATTATACACGTTTGACACACATTGTAAAACTGTTTATAATCATTTTCATAATCTTTTATTAAAAGGAGGCGCATATCCAATGGAAATCGATATCGAAAAAAGCATCTACGGGAAAAAGGCAAAGGAGCTTTTTCTCAAAGGGTATAACTGCTCTCAGTCAGTATTTCTGGCTTTCGCAGACAAATATAATATGGATGAGAAGACAGCCATGAGAGTAAGCTCCTCATTTGGCGGCGGTATGGGACGTCTGAGAGAGGTATGCGGCGCGGCTTCAGGTATGTTCATGGTGGCAGGCATGCTTTACGGTTATGACGAGCCCATGAATTATCAGGATAAGAAATCGCATTATGAGAGGATTCAGGAGCTTGCAGAATATTACAGGAAAGCGAACGGCTCAGATTCCATAGTGTGCCGTAACATTCTGGGGCTTAAGGGGAAGGACGATCCTGCTCCGGAGAAAAGAACGCCGGAATACTACAAAAAACGTCCTTGTCCCGATCTTGTAGCGATAGCGGCTGCCATTATGGAGCAGTATATTAATGAGCATCCGGTTAGTGTATGAATATAAGACGCAGAATGATTATACTATATATAACAACTACTACGAACACAGGGTGATTAATATGTTTAACAGAATCAAGTCGATGGTCATTGGCATACCAAGGAGACTGAATGAAGAAAATATATCAGAGTATGCGGCACACGCTTCTTTTTTTACATTCATATCAGCCTTCCCTTTTATTTTGCTGATTCTTACTGTTATAAAATATACGCCCCTTACCGAGCAGATGCTGCTTGACTCAATAGAAAATCTGGCGCCCGGCATAATCGAGGATACCATCGTATCATGGATTAACGAATTATATACCGGAAACTTTGGATTCATGTCCTTATCTATTATCATCACACTGTGGTCGGCGTCCCGCGGAATTCGAGGTATCGTTAATAATCTCAATAAAATCTACGACTGTAGAGACAGGAAAAAAGCGACCTTTGTTACCAGACGTCTTCTTTCACTGTTATATACGCTCATACTGGTTTTTATAGTAGTGCTTGCATCATTTCTGATAATAATCAGCGACAGGCTGGGCGAGAGGATTTTACAGCTCTTTCCCGTTGTCAGGTCCTTTTCTGTGCTCATAAGCTTCAGAATGATAATAGCGGCCGTCATGTTTTTCTTCATATTCCTTATTATGTACACATTTATTCCGTACAGGAAATCCGGATTCAGACACGAAATATACGGTGCGATACTTACAACGCTTGGATGCTATCTGTTCACATACGGCTATTCAATATATATGCGCTATACCAACCCGGGCAATTCCATATACGGGAGTCTTGCCGCAGTGATTTTCTTCCTTATGTGGATGTATGCGTGCATGTATATTATGTTCTGTGGCGCTCTTCTGAACAAATCCCTGCATGATAAGCGCGGTAATTAACGGCATATCTACATCCTGCTTATCACACAGCCCTTATAATAGTGGAGCAGTATATCTGAAAATGTATATCCGCTCTCGGCCATTTTCCCCGCTCCGTTCTGACTCATTCCCACTCCGTGTCCGTAACCTCCTCCATGGAATGTATATTTTCCCGACTCCTTATTGATATAAAAGAAAGCGCTTGGCAAAAGCGAGAGGCCTTTTACTATACTATTGTCGTTTCTGGTGATATCTGATGAATATGGAGCCAACAGAATCCTTATGTTATATTCCGAAAGAATTTTTACAGTCTTTTTACTCCCTTTAATGACAATCGCTGTAATTATTCCGCCATCAGTACGTTTTGCAATCCTTATTTTTTTGATGTTACCAATATCATACGGTTCTGCCGCCACGAAGCTTCCGGATTCATTTTTCACAAGGAAGAGCGACGGATTTGCCTCGTATCTGTCCTTTATCTTTTTCTCATAGGACTCACGAATCTGGGCTGCCGTCAATGTGACATGCCACCTGTACCACGCAAATGTGGTATCGTATGTGCTCACCGTCGGATTATCGATGAATTGTCTGAATATTGTATCATCCGAAAGATCATATATCTCATTTATGGGCGCGTCATTCTGCATGGCGGCGCTCAGATAACCCACATCCTTCATGCCAAGCCACACATCACTTCCGTTTGCGGTATGACCGCATGACGTCGAAAAATAATATGCGCTCACGACATTTCCCTCATATGTAAGTACGCATCCCGAGGTCTCATTAACTGCCCGTATCGATTCTGTCGTCTCCGGTGTATTATTGTATACCTGATATGATGTGCTGTCATCCACATGGGCTCCGATATTGCCAAGTTTTGCACGGCTTGCCTGCATATAGGCATAGCTTCTTGCACACACCGCCTGTGCCTTAAGGGCCTCAATATTATATGACACCGGCATTTCACTCGGAACAACTGCATACAGATATTCGTCAATAAGGAGTTCATTTATTATAACTATTCCGTTATCCGTAAGCGAAAGCTCGATATTGCCGCGGTACATCCTCACTTCCCCGTTCCTGAGCACGTTATGTATGGTTATACGCCCGCCATCCGGTGGAGACATAATCACCCTGCCCTGTTGCAAAAATCCGTTATTTTTGTCAAAGCGCACTTCCATTCCGGCGTCATACGGATATTGTGTACCATTTATGTTCATGACCATTCCGGCGTCTGAGGACAGCACAACCTCATTATGATAATATTCCTCATAACCGGTAGTCATTATCGCGACCCTTATTTTATCCGGACTTGCAACACCGGTAATAAGCACGGCGCATACCTCGTTATTGTCAAGCACGATATCGGAAACAGAGTAGCCTACGCTTATATCTTCCCTAAAAAGCTGTTTTACACCATCATATATTCCGTATATGCGGTAATTATCCGCAAAATCAATCCTCCCCCTAAGTGATGTCTCAAGTCCTTTTTCATCCACCGAAAGTATTTTATCGTTGATTCTCTCACTCTTATATACAATATTTTTCACCTCATCCGAAAGAATGGTAATATCCGCCACAGTTCCTACGATGACCATATCCTCAGAGTAATTATCATTTATATCAAATTGTGCCATTATGCCTTCACAGAACACAAAAAGCTTATCGTCCTCAAAGCTGTCTATCCACACATTATAAAATGTTATCCCGCTATCCTGCGCAACAGGCGTCTCCTTATGCGTATCACCCAGTATGTCTTTTATTCTTACACATAATATAACAAGCATTATAAGGCACAGACCGGCTGTCAGAATCAGATATTTTCGCATCAAAAAATCACCTCATAATATTGTATGCGGCAATCCTTTATATTAGGACAACTTTTTATCTTTATATTCTTATCTATGGCTTACACCTTCCGCACGGCTTGTATCCGCGATTTATAAGAGTCTGCTTATCCTCGTACGAGATCTCTTTATTTGTGGGAGCAATATCCTCTATGCTTGTACAGCCAGTGTTATGAAATTTTTTGGTATTGGTATTAAGAACATATCCATCATCTGATACGGTCCGGTCACTTGTTACGCCCTCGGCCAAAGAGCTTTCTCCCGTTGCATAATCGATATCAATACCGGGCTGTACATTATATACAAATACATTAAAGCATATGCCCTCCCCATTATCCTCGACGGACCATCCTTCCATCTGCACACCGTCTGCAACCAGATTATCTCCGTCATATACGGGAGTAACCCTGTAAAGCACATGATTGTCTGTTGCGTCGACATAATCGTCAACCATATCCTCAAACACAAGCATACCCTGGGTATTCATATATCTTGTTCCCGTAATCAGGTTTTTCTCATTGGCATTTTCTCCCGAGAGCTGATATCCTATAAGATGACATCTGTTATACAGATACATTCCGTCAATGATGTCATATTTGACAGTATGCCATCCCGCAGGTTTTATCATCCCTATGTCGCCGCGTTTTTCGGTGGGCATAATCTCCCTGCACACATTTGCAAATGCCACCCGACACCTTCCGAGACTGTCAAGTTCACTATATCTTTCAAACGGCTCAGTTGTATAATCTTCTTCATCAAATTCCGGTATATTATCATTGATCACATCATAAGGTTTGCCCGAATAATCAGGCACTACAGCTGTAGCATCTGAATATGAGCCACTCTCCACCCTGGCATTATCCGGTATATCAAAATTACTGCATCCTGTAATGCCTGCATAGAGCAGTAACAGAATACACAATATGTATGACATCATGCGCCTCTTCATATTATTACTCCTATCTTATCGATACTCACAGTATTATAGCATTATTTTCTGCACATTGGGAATACTATATACGAAATCATTTAGGAGGTGAAGCAAAATGGCTTGTTGTGGTAATAAAAATGAATCAATCAAATGCACGATCGATAACTGTGAGTATCACTGCAAAACAGAAAACTACTGTTCATTAAATGAAATTCAGATCGGAACTCACGAGGCCAATCCTACTATGGTAGAATGTACAGACTGCGAATCATTTAAGCTTAAGGCGCAGTAAGAAAACTTTCTTAATCAATGCTTTGCGGGGGGGATATGCAGTAACATGTGCATCCCCCCTACCGAAGCATTATTCTCTTTCGCCGCCCCAGAAAAACAAAGCTACCGTTCCCGGACCGGTATGACTTCCTATAGTAGTGCCGATACTGTATAATTCTACTTTTCCTGACAGCTTCGGAAATCCTGCTTCCACAAGAGCCGCGACCTCTTTTGCATCATCAAGACATGCCGCATACGAGATGTAACATTTGCCCGAATAATCCGTACCTCCTGCCGCATTCTCCTTCATTTTGTCAACAATTGCCTGAATTACCTTCTTTTTGGTTCTTACTTTGGTTCTCGGTACAAGCTTTCCCTGTCCGTCCATATTAAGAAGCGGACATATATTAAGCGCTCCGCCGACCAATCCTGCAGTCTTTGATATCCTTCCGCCACGCACATAATACTTCAAATCCGTCGAAAAGAACCAGTGATGCAGCTTAAGTCTGTTATTCTGCGCCCACGTATACAGTGTCTTAACAGGCATGCCCTCATCTCTCAGGTCGGCAAGCCTGTCCATAAACAGTCCGTAACCCGAGGATGCTCCCAGGGAATCGACTATAAATATCTCTCTTTCAGGATACTTCTCCTTAAGGGCGTCCCTTGCAATCATCGCTGAATTATATACTCCTGACAATCCCGAGGAAAGACTTACATGAAGTATATCCTTTCCCTGTGCAAGAAGTTTTTCAAAATACTCCACAAATTCTCCTGAATTTATCTGCGACGTCCTTGTCATGGCGCCGTTCTCCATAGCCTTATAGAACTCGTCAAACGAAACGCTCTCTCCAAGGTCATCCGGATACTCCACTCCGTCAAGCTCATAGTGAAAACATATATAGCTTATCTTCCTGTTATCAAAATGTTCCTTTGTAAGATCAGCCGTGGAACAGCAGCTAAGAATATACTCGCTCACAATAACGCCTCCTTCTGTTTTTCAATACTATATTACATGTTATTAATTATAACATCATGCATTAACCAAATCAATATAGTTCTTCCAAAGAAGCGTATGTATAACCCATCTGCTCCCATCTTGTCAGAAGTTCATCCAGTATCTCCGCATTGGTTGATGAAGTATTATGAAGCAGGACCACAGCGCCCGGATGTATTCGTTCCGTAAGCTTATTTACAGCATACTCCGCATCTGGCTGGTTGTTCTGGTCCCAGTCCGCATATGCAAGACTCCAGAAAAAAGTTTTATATCCCAATTCGTTTGCCAACCGAAGATTGGTAACATTATATTTGCCCTGTGGAGGACGGTAAAAATGTGGCATATCATCTCCTGTAAGCTCCTTATATGCATCGGCTGTCATGTTAAGCTCATTACTGAATGAATCCATATCGGATATTGCGGACATATCCGGATGATGATATGTATGATTACCCACAATATGCCCCTCGGCAACCATCCTCTTAACTATATCAGGCGCTGTATTTATATAGTGTCCCACTACAAAGAACGTCGCCGGCGCATTATGTTTTTTCAGAGCGTCAAGAATCGCATCCGTATTGCCATTTTCGTATCCACAGTCAAATGTAAGATATATCACATTTGAATCCGCCTCACCCATATAATATGCATTATATGCCCTAAGCTCGTCTACGCCTGCATTGCCCACCGGCTGCTTGCCCTCCTCGCCAAATCCAAGTCCCCAGTCAGAGGTTTCATTAAAAACGAGACTGGTCGGAATTACATTATGTCTCATAATTCCATAGCCCTCTCCCGCAAAAAACATGACTGCAAACAGGAGCGTGGGCATTACCAGTCTCTTCATTTTCTTTCTGTCAATATATATGGTCTTCATCGAATCATATCTTTCACTATACTTCATTAAAAGTATATCCCATATATGATTGTCTTATTCACTTATGTTTATTCTGTAATGCTTTTAAAATATTTTTTAATTGTAAATATAAATAATACTATCGCTATGGCGACTGCAATATAGTCCGTAACAGGCTGCGCAAGCACGAGCATTCTCGGCGTGTCAAATATGATATTAAACACAAACAGAAGCGGCAGAAACACCAGACCTTGTCTGCTTATGGAAAGTATAAGCGAGGGAAGCGCCGCGCCCGTGGACTGTATGGCGTTTATCAGGACAAATAAGATTCCAAGAATCGGCCCCGAATATATATATATCCTTGAGAATGAAAATCCGTATTCGAACGCATCCTTATCTTCCAGAAAGGCCCTTACAAGCACATCCGCAAACGAATAACATATTACGGTCATAACGGCGCTTAGCGCAAATGCCAGTACAAGGGAAAACTTTAATATTGACATAAAACGCTTCTTTTTGCCTGCTCCAAAGCAGAAGCCCAGAAGCGGCTGTATACCGGTTCCAAGACCTATAAGCAGCATGACTACGATCATGTTGACCTTCATGGCCACTCCAAGTCCCGCAACAGCCATATCATTAAATCTGCTCATCATATTATTGATAACAATATTAGAAGAGCTCATAAGTATACTGTTAAGAGACGCCGGAACACCTATTGCCAGAACGCCCACAACTATCCTTCTGCTTGCCTTGTAATCCGAAGGCTTTATGGAAAGCATGGTTTTATCGGATACAAGATGGCTAAGATATACCAAAGTGGATACGATATTTCCTATCACGGTTGCAACTGCCGCACCCACGACATCCCATCCAAATCCAAGTATCATAATCGGGTCAAGTATTATATTGGCAATATTACCAAGCACAACTCCTAACATTGCCTTTCCCGCATTACCATCCGCACGTATTATGTTGCTAAAGCTGTTACTTACAATCAAAAAAGGAATTCCAATCGATACTATTCCCAGATATTGTTTTGCATATTCTATTGTATCATCGCTCGCTCCCACGACGCGGCATATAGGCTCGTTAAGAAGCATAAGCATTATCATTGCAATGATACCCACTATAAAGCCAGTCCAAAAGCAAAATGAGGATGTATGCTTTGCGAATTTATTCTTTCCTTCACCAAGCATTCTCGATATAAGTGAGGTTCCTCCTATACCAAACAACATTCCTATAGCCATGAATATAAGGAATACCGGCGTTGCTATTGAAACCGCTGCAACCATATAAGCATTCTTAGTCTGTCCGATAAAAAATGTATCTGCCAGATTATACACCAGAACCATAATCATGCTTATAATTGAAGGTATAATATTTTTAAGAACTGCCCTCGGAACCGACATGTTCTGAAATACATCCATTGACTTATTCTGCATATTTTTCTCCCCAAATTAAACCTGACGGATATAATAATCCGTCAGGTGTTAAACCATTTATTAAAACTTGTTTATTATAATCCTAATTATTTAATACTTATAAGCGTAAGTATATACCTTATATGTACTATATGTAATTACTTTTTCATATGTTGTATCGTCATACTCGTATGGAGCTCTTACCGTATCAAATTCTGTCTTACCGGGAGTAAGTAATGTGTATCCCCATTCTGCATCAATAAGCTTGCCCTGTGCGTCATAGAAGAGGACATTGGTCTGTACGCTTACGTCGCTTGAATCTGCATTATAATATGTAAGAGATATATCTCCATCTACAGTCTTTGACTCGGTAACAGTTACTGATGACGTAGCATCAACATAATTTAATGATGCATTTACCGTAACGCTCATAATCGACTTGGTAACATCGATCATTG
>CASFAQ010000057.1 GCA_949292725.1 uncultured Eubacteriales bacterium
CTTCTGAAAGAGCCTTTGGTTGAACAGTTCCAGCTTATCTCTGATTGCCCGGTTTAATTCGGCAAGGGAGAAGAACTGTTCATTCCGAAGTGCTGCTGTAATCCAGGTAGATATGTTTCCTACCGTTCCTTCAGCATTCGGCTTATCCTTGGGTGCCCTGACACGCGCCGGAATAATAGCGGTGCCATAGTGTTCAGCCATTTCCTGATAGGTTTCATTGATCTGCTGGTCTTTAAATCCACCATTGTGAACAACTGCTGTTTTGCAGTTATCCGGTACGAGGATTCTGGCGACACCGCCAAAATATTCGTACATATGGACATGAGCATTAATCCATGATTTCTGCTTCATATCCAGAAATGCTTCCACATATGCATACTGACTGTAGGTCATCACGCCAACAAATATGTAAGCTTTGATGATTTCGCCGGTATCCGGGTCGATGACTGTTGCAGGATCTCCTGCCCAGTCTACTTCAACCTGTTCGCCGGGTTTGCGGTTGATATGCATGGTAGCACGCCGTTTCTGCTCATCCTGCTGGATGTGATAGCAGAACTGGGAATACATGAGTGATTCCTCACCGTTGGCACGGCAGTCCTCCATGTATTCTGTCCACAGAAGCTTTTTGCTGACTCCGTTACGGAGCAGCTCCTTGTGGATGTAATCGTAGTCAGGCATCCTTTTATTGGATGTGACTTGGTTTGCAGAAGGGAAAAACTTTTCTGCAAGTACAGCATCGGTATCGCTTTCATCAAGTGGCCAGGAAATATCTAATTCCTTAGCTCGCCTTAAAACGGATTTGCGGTTTCCTATCCCCGGACAGCAGGGACACGGAGGCCGGATTATTCATGAGCAAGGTGGTGGGATTTGTTGCAAGCAAACTCGGTATGTGGGGCATTGGCATTGGAAGCGACGAGAGAACAATCACGATAAAGGGCAAAACGCGGGGAGCCACAAAAGCAATGACAATGCTTTTGGAAGATATGAAAGGGCGCGGGTATCACGGCGGGAAAGTGCTCATTAGCCATTGCCATAATTTAGTCTTTGCTGACAGGCTGCAAAGTAAAATTAAAGAACTTTGGCAGGACGCGAAAATCTCCATTATGCCTACGCGGGGGCTTTGCAGTTATTATGCGGAGCGCGGCGGCTTGATTGTGAGTTATTGAGGAAATAGGAAAATAATGTACAAGGTGAAAAAATACAACCCAAATCAAAAAAATGTGTTACAACCAGCATATTTTGAGAAATGCCATTCTGATATCGTTGATAAATTACCGATAAAATGCTATGCTATATCCTGGATTGGAGTGGTGGCCTATGTTCATGACCACCGCATTGGCGGATGCTGACCGTTTATTATATGAGCATAAACGGAACAGGAAAGGATTTAACACATGAATTACAGGGAATGTCTTGATTATCTTGACTCAATATCGCAAAAATACGGTATCAATTATGGACTTGATACCGTTAAAAATTTATTTGATAAAGCATATAATCCGCATGCACATACAAAAATCATACATGTTGCGGGAACTAACGGTAAAGGCTCGACTTCTTCGTATATCGCGTACATACTAAGTGAGGCGGGCTACAAGGTTGGCAGATATATATCCCCGGCTGTATATGATTACAGGGAGATAATTCAGTACATGGATAAGGGGTGCATCAATTATATCACGGAGGATGAGATAAAAGGATATATCAATGTGCTTAAGGGATATGCGGATGAGCTTTATGAGGAAACGGGGGCTTATCCGAGTGTGTTTGAGATGGAAACGGTTATGGCCTTTATGGCATTTGATGACTGGAGTTGTGATTATGCCATCGTCGAATGTGGTATGGGAGGAACGCTTGATGCTACTAACGCCATGCCGGATAAGGAGTTATGTGTATTTACTTCCATATCAGAGGATCATGGGGTGTATCTTGGTGATGCGCTTGCGGACATTGCGCGTAGTAAGGCGGGTATCATGCGACGCGGCGTAAGGGCGGTAAGTGCTGTGCAGAATAATGATGTAATTGTGGAGCTTGATGCATATGCGGAGAGTGCAGACTGCGCCATTTCATATGTGGATAAATGTATCCTTACGGATATGGGTATATGGGGCTGTAGCTTTAAGTATTGCGGTAAGGAGTGGAAGATAAGTATATGCGGTGCACATCAGGCTGAGAATGCGTCACTTGCAATTGAGGCGGTATATGCGCTTTCCGATACCGGCGCTCATATCACTGATGAGATTATAGACGCGGCGCTTAGGAAGACAAGGTGGCCGGGCAGGTTTGACATTATCCGTTCGCATCCTTATGTAATAGCGGATGGGGCGCACAATCCTGATGCTGTGATGAGACTTATGGAGCTTATGGAGCATATCTTTCCGGGTGTAAGATACAAAAGGATCGGTATAGTAGGAATATTTAAGGATAAGGATATAGATAATATCATCTGTAATTTTTCCGGACACCTTGACAGGATACATACTGTAACGCCGCCGGGTCCCCGGGGGCTTGATGCGGGGATGCTTGCTGATATGATCGGAAGCAAAACCGGTATAATGCCTTATGTACATCCGGATAAAACCGTGTATGAGGTGGTGGATGATATAACGGCAGATATGGATGAGGCTGAGATGGATAAGTGCGTCATCATCATATTTGGCTCGCTGTCTTTGCTTGGTAAAAACTAATTCTTGCATACTTATTCGGTGAATGGTAAAATGTTCTTTGGAATTATTCTCTTTGGAGGCATGTACGTTGGATAAATATAAGATAGAACAGGCTGTAAGGTTATTTCTTGAAGGTATAGGGGAGGACCCTGAAAGGGAGGGCCTTATGGATACCCCGGCACGTGTGGGTAATATGTGTGAAGAGTTGTTTGCCGGAATGAGCGAGTCGGCGGATATCCATCTTTCAAAGACTTTTACGGCGGATACACACGGACTTGTGGTGGAGAGGGATATCACTTTTTACTCTCTGTGCGAGCATCATCTGCTCCCTTTCTATGGGAAGGTGCACATAGGATATGTGCCGGATGGCAAGGTGGTAGGTCTTAGTAAGCTTGCGAGGACTGTAGAGGTATATGCCAGAAGGGCTCAGATACAGGAGCAGCTTACGGCGCAGATAGCTGATGCTGTTATGGAATATTTGAATCCCAAAGGGGTTGCCGTCATGATTGAGGCAGAGCATATGTGTATGACGATGAGAGGCATTAAGAAGCCGAATACCATAACGGCAAGTATTGAATGTCGTGGATGTATGCGTAGTGACAGTGAGCTTAGGGATACATTTCTAAGACTCATAAGATAGAATATTCGTAAGATATAAGATGAGGAGATGTGAAGATGGTTATTGGGAATAAGACATTTAAGGACACAGGAACATATATTATGGGCATACTTAATGTGACGCCGGATTCCTTTTATGATGGAGGTCAGTTTGATGATATGGATTCAGCATTGTATCAGGCTGAGCAGATGATGAGGGACGGAGCGGATATCATAGATATCGGTGGAGAATCCACAAGACCGGGTCATGAGCCTATAAGCTGTGATGAGGAGATGGAGAGAGTTATTCCTGTTCTTACTGAGATTAAGAAGAGGATTGATATACCGGTGTCGGTGGATACATATCGCAGCACGACTGCAAAGGAAGCGATTGCAGCCGGAGCTGATATGATAAATGATATATGGGGTCTTAATTATGCCGGCAATGATGTGAGTATGGCAGATGTTGTCGGTGAAAGCGGTGTTGCCGTATGTATCATGCATAACAATACTAATATGTATAAGGCGGATATTAAGGATAAAAAGGCGATACAGGATAATCTTTCGCATATAATAAGTGATGTCAGGGCGTCTGTTGACATGGCGCGTGCGCATGGGATTAAGGATGAGAAGATTATCATTGACCCGGGTGTGGGATTTGCCAAGGATTATGCCATGAATATGGCTGTGATGGCCAATATTGACAGATTTGTGGAGCTTGGTTATCCGGTTCTTTTGGGCGCGTCCAACAAGTCGGTTATCGGAGATGCGCTTGATGTTCCGGTGGAGGAGAGGCTTTTTGGTACGGTTGCAACCAGTGTATACGCTGCAACGAAGGGCGTAAGATTTGTAAGAGTACATGATATCATAGGTAACAGACATGCTGTTCTTATGGCGGACAAGCTGTTAGATGTTCGTGTGTGGTAAGGTTTGCCCGGAGGACTGTGATGGATACGATAAGTATTAGGGATATAGAGGTATTTGCATATCATGGTGTGATGAAGGAAGAGAATGCTCTTGGACAGAAATTTCTCATTACAGTTAAACTTTATTTCAGCGCCAGAGAAGCGGGAATTACGGATGAGCTTGACAAGTCGGTGGATTATGCGCGGGTGTGCCGCGACATTAAGGAGTTTGCGGAAAATAATACCTTTAAGCTTATAGAAACGCTTGCGGAGGGTATAGCAAGGCTTATTCTCTCCGGATATGACATTATAGACGAAGTGGAAGTTGAGGTTAAGAAACCATGGGCTCCGGTTCAGATTCCGGTGGACACGGTGTCGGTAAGTATAAGAAGAAGCCGGCATGATGTATATCTTAGCATAGGTTCCAATTTGGGAGATAAGAAGGAGCACCTTGATCTTGCGGTAAGAAGGCTTGGTGAGTCGGCAGACGTTCAGGTTATGAGCGTATCGGATTATATAGTAACCGCTCCAGTGGGATATACGTCGCAGGATGATTTTCTGAATGCTGCGGTATACATAAGGACTGTGCTTGCACCGGATGCGCTTCTTGCGCTCATTCATGAAATTGAGGATATGGACGGACGGACGAGGGATATTCACTGGGGTCCGAGAACCATAGATATAGATATCATTCTGTATGATGATATGATCATGCGTACGGATAATCTGACCATTCCGCATCCTGAAGCAGCAGACAGGGAATTCGTATTAAAGCCTTTATCGCAGATAGCGCCCGATGTTATACATCCCGTTATCGGACAGACCGTAGGGGAGATATACGAGAAAATGTGCTCGGAGGGTGTATGTGCAAGGAAGGATTATAATGTTGACAGCTTCAGATGCATAGATGAGCTTGATGTTGATGAGGATACGAGGATTGTCTATTTTGGAAATGTCGGCTCCTATTCGCAGCAGGCTATGGAGAGCTTTTTTGGTAAGGGCGGATACATATCATATGGAAGGCAGAATTTTACGGATGTGATGAAAGCAGTATCGGAGGGGGAAGCCGATTATGGCGTTGTACCGATTGAGAATTCATCCACCGGAGGAATTACCGATATATACGACCATATGCTGGAGTACGATATACATATAGTCGGCGAACAGATTATTAAGATAGAGCACGCGCTGCTTGCAAAGAGCGGCGTTAAGGCGGAGGATATAAAGAGGGTTTATTCGCATTCGCAGGGTATAAGACAGTGCAGTTCGTTCTTTAAGGCGCATCCTGATATAGAGGCTATTGCCGTATCGAGTACGGCAATGGGAGCGCAGGCGGTGTCGGAGTCTGCGGATAACTGCTCAGCGGCTATTGCTTCTGAAAGAGCCGCAGGGCTTTATGACCTCTGCGTGCTGATATCGGGTATCAATGAGCTCGATAATAACAGCACCAGATTTGTTATATTTTCTTCTGATAAAAAGTATATAAAGAATGCGAAGAAGATAAGCATCTCATTTGAGACTAAGCATGAAAGTGGCGCTCTGTACAGGATTCTGTCGCATTTTTACAGAAATGGCATTAACCTTGAGAAGATAGAATCAAGGCCGATACCGGACAGGACATGGGAGTACAGATTCTTCGTGGATATCACGGGCAATCTTATGATGCAGAGTGTCAAGAATTCTCTCGGAGGAGTCGAGGATGAGTCCGAGGGACTTGCCATACTCGGTAATTATTAAAAACGAGGAGTTTACAATATGATAATACCTGAATTCGTACGGGAGGGCGATACGATAGCAGTGACAGCGCCTTCTGACGGCAATAAAAAAGAGATAGATTATCTGAGACTTGATATGGCGAAGGCCAATATAGAAAAAATGGGAGTCAGGGTCGTTGAAACTTCTGATGTGAGGCAGAGTATAAAAGGCAGAAGTGCGCGGGCGGATGTGCGTGCAAAGGAGCTTCACGGCGTATTTGCGGATAATAAAGTAAGGGCGGTTATATCGGCAAAGGGCGGAGATTTTCTGATGGAGATGCTTCCGTATGTTGATTTTGACCTGATTCGCGATAACCCAAAGTGGTTTCAGGGTTACTCAGATAATACCGGACTTGGTTTCCTTATTACAACTTTGTGTGATATGGCATCGCTCTATTCATCTAATTTTAATGATTTTGCTATGGATACGTGGCATGACGCTCTTTTGACCGACTGGAATGTTCTTACCGGTAAGAATTTTAAGCAGTACAGCTTTCAAAGGTATCAGGATGGCTTCATTGATTATGAGACCGGAGGCGAGGGCTATTCATCCGATAAGGACGTAAGGTGGATAAGTGCAGATGGCAAGGAGCATGTGGAGATGGAAGGCAGATTTCTTGGGGGATGTCTTGATGTGCTTCTTAATCTTGTGGGAACAAGGTATGATAAGGTGCGAGAGTTCGTTTGCAGATACCGCAGTGATGGTATAGTATGGTTTTTTGAGAGCTTTAATCTTTCAAGTGAGGATATTGAAAGAGGTCTCTGGCAGCTGGCTGAGGCCGGCTGGCTGGATAATGCAAAGGGTTTTGTGTTTGGAAGAGCGGCGTTTTTCAGAACAGATACGGACACTTCGTATGGGGAAGCTGTATCAAATGCGCTTTCTAAGTTCGGCGTTCCTATAATACTTGAGGCCGACATTGGGCACAAACCGCCGCAGCTTACTATGATAAATGGAATGTCAGGCAGACTTATATATGAAGACGGAAAAGGATGCGTGGAATTCTATAACAGGTAGATATTTTTTATGTGTCGTCCGGGCCAAGTGGTATCATATCATTTGCCCGGACGGCTTTTTTTGTCTTATTATGTCAATGAAATTATTCTTATTTTCTTCTGTTTCCGACACAATCCGCACGTGACAGAGTCTAATATATATAACAGACCCGGGCAAATGACTGAAAGGAGTGTGCCAGACGTATATATACATAGATGTGTTGTTTGTATGTAACTTTATCATGGATATTGCCCAGACTGTCATTTTCTGTACAATGATAAATCTTAGGAGTTCCGCACTGCGGGTCATATGTGCGTCGTTTGTCGGGGCGGTTATCGGATGTGTGCTCATAGTATCATCATGCCATCCCATGCTAAAGTTTATATTTGCCAATATTATGACTCCGTGTGTGATGATATACATACTTTACCGGGGAAGGAGCAGATTTGGGGTGCGTACTGTACTCAGATATGTTCTTGTATGGTATATATGTGCGTTTACGCTTGACGGGCTTGTGGATTACATAACCAAAGGAACGCTTACGGTGGGACGAATGGTGGCCATGGCTTTTGGTATATGTATGCTCTGCGTGACTGTCATCAGGAGATGTAATGTAGCGTCGGTGAGAAATATGAACGATGGTCTGTACAATATAACGATATATAAAAGAAAAAGATCCGTGTCGGGATATGCAAGATACGACAGCGCCAATATGCTTACAGAGCCCGTATCAGGTCTTGCCGTAATCGTATGTGACAGGGAGGCTGTAAGTTCATTTCTTACGGAGGGCGAAAAAAGGTATATGGATATGTTTCCGGCTCTTCCTGATGAGTGGGATGGCGTCACATATATAAGAAGTGTTCCGTACAATTCAATTGGCAGAAAGCACGGGATACTTCCGGCGCTTCTTTTGGATGAGGTGTATATATCGAAAGATAACAGATATATGAAATACGGCAGATGTTATCTTGGAGTGTCGGATGAATGCATCGCATCGGATGCAGCATATGATTTTTTGTTGAATCACAGAATGACACTGTAGATATGAAACGACTAATTATATGAAGGAGATGTAAGATTGTGATATTCAGAATATCAGTGCCTGATTGCTTTCAGTTTCGTATGATAAAGGATGTAAAGGATATACTATTTGGCAGTGGAAGTGATATACATTATATCGGGGGCGCGGAGATACTTCCGGCGCCGTTTGATGCTGACGAAGAGGATATGTGGATTGGAAGGCTTGAGATGCCTGAGACGCGTAGTGAAGCTGTAGCCGTTTTGGTGGAGCATAATCTGAGGCTTGTTGTGTACATAGCCAAGAAGTTTGATAACACGGGAGTCGGAGTTGAGGATCTGATATCCATAGGCACCATAGGTCTCATGAAGGCGATTAACACATTCAAGTCGGAAAAGAAGATAAAGCTTGCAACATATGCTTCAAGGTGTATTGAAAATGAGATACTTATGTATCTTAGAAAAACAAGCAAAACCAAACTTGAGGTGTCCATAGATGAGCCGCTTAATGTTGACTGGGATGGCAATGAGCTTCTGCTTTCCGATATTCTCGGAACTGATGATGATGTGATATCAAGGGATATAGAGGATGAGGTTGATAAAAAGCTTTTAAAGAAGGCGCTTGAAAGACTGAATGACAGGGAACGTCTCATCATCCAATTAAGGTACGGAATCGATGATGACGAGGGCCTTGAAAAGACGCAGAAGGAGGTGGCGGACATACTTGGGATATCCCAGTCTTACATATCAAGGCTTGAAAAAAAGATTATGAAGAGACTGAAAAAAGAGATACTTAAGATGGAGTAAATAATATATAAGGGGGGCTGCACTGTATCGCAGTCCCCCCCTTATGTAAAATATTATATTCCCTTGTATGACAGGTAATCAAAATC
>CASFAQ010000058.1 GCA_949292725.1 uncultured Eubacteriales bacterium
ATTAAGGGAAATATGTGAGAACGGACTGAGACTGAGCCGTGTGACACAGTGTCTTATAGAACGATGCATAGCCGGCTGGAAGGAAATCGAGTATGAGGTTATGCGCGACAAGAATGGTAACTGCATAACCGTATGTAATATGGAAAATATTGATCCTGTCGGAGTACATACGGGCGACAGTATAGTAACGGCGCCTTCACAGACCCTCTCCGATAAGGAATATCAGATGTTAAGAAGCTCTGCCCTTAATATCATAAATGAGCTTAATATCACCGGGGGATGTAATGTGCAATTTGCTCTGCATCCCGATTCGTTTGAATACTGTGTAATAGAGGTTAACCCGCGTGTAAGCCGTTCGTCGGCACTTGCATCAAAGGCCACCGGATACCCTATTGCGAAGGTTGCGGCAAAGATAGCCATAGGTTACACGCTTGACGAGATTCCAAACGCCATTACAAAGAAAACGTATGCAAGCTTTGAACCCGCTCTTGACTACGTGGTTGTTAAGATACCGAGACTGCCTTTCGATAAGTTTGTAAGCGCAAGTCATACGCTTACAACACAGATGAAGGCTACGGGCGAGGTTATGAGTATCTGCACCAGCTTTGAGGGCGCATTGATGAAGGCGTTAAGGTCATTGGAGCAGCATATAGATTCGTTATATACTGAGGAATATGCGGAACTTTCAGATGAAGAGCTGTGCGAAAAATTGGCAGATGTTGATGACAGAAGGATATTTGTCATAGCAGAGGCAGTAAGAAGAGGAATTTCATACGATAAAATACACAGCATAACAATGGTTGATATATGGTTTATCGATAAAATCGCAATCCTTGTAGAGATGGAAAAGAAGCTTTCGGAGAAGGAACTTACGCCGGAGCTTGTAAAAGAGGCAAAGAGGCTTGAATTTCCGGATAGCGTAATTGCACAGTTTGCATCTGTTAGCGAGAAAGATGTAAAACAGATAAGAAAGGATAATAATATCACCGCTTCGTTTAAGATAGTCGATACATGTGCAGCTGAATTTGAGGCTTCGACGCCTTATTATTACAGCTGCTACGGAAGCGAGAACGAACTTTCGTGTACGACGGATAAAAAGAAAATACTTGTACTCGGCTCCGGACCGATAAGAATCGGACAGGGTATAGAGTTTGATTATTGTAGTGTACACAGTGTCTGGTCTCTTGCAGATAATGGTTATGAGACCATAATCGTCAACAATAATCCCGAGACGGTAAGTACCGATTTCGACATTGCCGACAGACTTTATTTTGAGCCACTTACACCTGAGGATGTGGAGAATATAGTTAATCTTGAAAAACCTGATGGAGCAGTGGTACAGTTTGGCGGACAGACTGCAATCAAACTTACTGCGGCGCTTCTTGATATGGGAATTAAGATTCTCGGAACAAGCGCTGAGAACGTAGATGCAGCCGAGGACAGGGAACTCTTTGATGAGATACTGGAGAAGTGTAATATTCCGAGACCTCAGGGTAAAACGGTATTTACAACGGACGAAGCTCTTCATGCAGCCAATGAGCTTGGTTATCCCGTACTCGTAAGGCCTTCTTATGTACTTGGAGGGCAGGGCATGCAGATAGCCATATCGGATGAAGATATAGTCAGGTTTATGAAGGTTATTAATCGTTATGAACAGGAACATCCTATACTCGTAGACAAATATCTTATCGGAAAAGAGGTAGAGGTGGACGCCGTATGTGACGGAGAGGGAATATTGATTCCGGGAATCATGGAGCATGTTGAAAGAGCCGGAATACACTCCGGTGACAGTATATCGGTATATCCGGCGCAAAGTCTTTCTGATAATGTTGTAAATATCATTACTGATTATACCGGAAAGCTTGCAGCTTCGCTTCATGTAATAGGACTTATTAATATTCAGTTCATCGTATGCGGCGAAGATGTATATGTAATTGAGGTAAATCCGCGCTCAAGCCGTACGGTTCCATATATAAGTAAGGTTACGGGAATCCCAATCGTAGACCTTGCATCCAATGTAATCCTCGGTAAGAAGATAAAAGAACTGGGATATGATTATGGACTTCACAAAGCTTCTGATTATATTGCGATTAAGATGCCTGTATTTTCATTTGAAAAGCTACACGGTGCAGAGATAAGCCTTGGACCTGAGATGAAATCAACAGGCGAATGCCTTGGTATAGCAAAAGATTTTAACGAGGCATTATATAAGGCGTTCCTTGGAGCGGGCATTAATCTTCCGAAGCATAAAAAGATGATTCTTACAGTAAAGGATACGGAAAAGGAAGACAGTGTAAGCGTTGCAGAGCGTTTCATACGTCTTGGTTATGAGATATACGCTACGAAAGGAACTGCAAAGTATTTAAAAGCTAAAGGTATAGACGTAATAGGCGTAAATAAGATAGAACAGGAAGCCCCGACTCTTATGGATCTTATCCTCGGACACGAAATAGATCTTGTAATCGATATTCCGGGTCAGGGAGAACATTCAAGGGACGGCTTTCTTATAAGAAGAGTATCAATTGAAACAGGCGTTACGTGCATTACTTCACTTGATACCGCAAATGCGCTCTTAACAAGTCTTGAAAGCGCTGACAAATCACATCTGTCAGTGATAGATATAGCAAAGTTGCAGTAAGGATGCAGTATTAAAAAATGAGCTCCGGTCACGATTGTGTCAGGAGCTCATATGCTAACAGAAAAATTTTTGGCCTATCTATATTGCTGTTTTTTAGCTGCTTCTTCTTTTATTTTGTTTAATTCATCATTCCATGCAGTGATATCCCCATTCTTCAGGTATTCTTCCTCAAGTGACTTAACATACTTCTGTACAGGGAGCTGCTTTTTGCATACTTCTTTCTGATAATTCCAGTACTCGTCCTCAGAGTCAAATTGTGCCATAACTTTTTTAACATCCTTTGAATTTTCTGCATGCATTGTCATGGCTTTTAATTCGGAGATATATTCGTCAATTTCTTTTTCGGTAACATCATAGCCTTTGCTCACAGCCTCAACATACATTGCATTGTATTCTTCAACATATTTGACAGCAGCCTGCGCGGCGTCTTTTTCACTCTGACCCTGTAGAGCAAAAAATTCTTTTGCAATCTGTATTTCCTGATTTGTTATCACTACATCATTTCCAACCTCAAATATATCTTCGGAGGATGTAGCATTATCGGTGGAGTCACTATTTATAAATAATCCGTATTTGGTGTTGCTTCGTTTTTGCAAATCAGATGTTTTATCTTTAGAGTCTTTACTTAATATTTTTCCCCAATTTGACATAAAATCAGTTTTTCCGACTGTTTTTTTTACAGGATAATACGCAACCATAACTACAGCGAGCATTGAAATAATAATAAATAAATACTTCTTTTTCATAGAATTACCTCCTTGTAAATATAAAAAATTGGATGGATATATTATTTTGTTTTTAATACTAATTTTAATCCGCCAGTTTGGATAGGAGGCACGGCTCCGCTACAGGACACTTGAAACGCTACATATGCATAATTAGTTGTAGTGTTCTGGTAAAATTTGTTTTTTCCATTTTGCTTAGACCATATACCATCATATCCAGGCTGAACAATTACTGCTAAGTCATTCCATTTTGTGAAATGATGAAGTTCACCTCCTGAATTGGTAAAATGTTTTACTGAGATAACATTACCAACGGGCATAGATGTTGCATATGCGCTTTTGTAAGCAAAAAAACACTCACGACTATAAAATTTATTTGTTATAGAATCATATTTAGTATATCTTTCAGTGTAATTCATGTTGACAGTTATTGAAGACCATCCTCCTTCAGGTACTGCAAACAAATATGTATTATCATATGATTTAGTTAGTGCGTATGTTTGTGCAGAGACATTTGTTGGATAACAAGAAAAACCAAACAAAAAGAATGTGAATCCATACAAAAAGATTCTGTAAATTTTTTTCATAATACCCCTCCTTATCATATAACCCATTCATTGTAAACATTTGTTCTTTAAAAACCAAGATTTAAAAAATACTATTAACCATCACCCCCCGGTTGTTACTGTTATTCCAATTAGACTCATGTTGACTGATATGATATATATAAATAAATGCTTTTGTTTTTGTGAAGCGCCACATCACTTAAATGTTTTTTTCTTTAAAATTATTATATTATATTTATAAATAAAAAGCAAGTAAAAAATGGTTTTTTTCGGTGCAAATATAGGTTTTTTTAAAGTTTTTTTTCGGTGCAAATTTTACTTTACAATGTTATGTAATCATGATATTATATAAAAGATTTTGAAAAAATCGATTTTACCGTCACGTAGAATCTGGATACTCCAGCCGGTTCCGGGTGATGGTGTATTATTATGAAAAGGAGAAAAAAGATGACAACTAAAGAAAGAAAAGCAGAGATTATCAAGGAGTTTGGAAAGTCAGAAGGAGATACAGGTTCACCTGAGGTACAGGTAGCGCTCCTTACGGAAAGAATCAGGGATCTTACAGAGCATCTTAAGGTTAATCAGAAAGATCATCATTCAAGAAGAGGCCTTCTTAAAATGGTTGGACAGAGAAGAAACCTTTTAGAGTATCTTAAGAAGAATGATATTGAAAGATATCGTTTGCTTATCAACAAACTCGGATTGCGTAAATAATTGATACAAATAACTGTTGCACGATGCAGTAAGAGCGTTGTGCACAGTTTTTTATCATTTGATAACGTAGTTTAATGCGGGATACTTATTCCGAGACTTCTTCAAAACATATTGTATCAGTGTGTTTTGAAGTGGTTTCGGCATATCCCGCGCAATAATTTTATTGAAGGGAGATACATGTATGTACAAATCATTTACGATGGAACTTGCAGGAAGAACGCTCACGGTTGACGTGGGCCGTGTTGCTGCACAGGCAAACGGAGCTGCGCTTATGCATTATGGCGATACAGTTGTATTGTCCACTGCAACGGCTTCAGAGAAACCAAGGGATGGGATTGATTTCTTCCCATTGAGTGTTGAATACGAGGAAAAGCTTTATTCCGTAGGAAAGATTCCGGGAGGATTTATTAAGAGGGAAGGAAAGGCTTCTGAGAATGCCGTACTTACTTCGCGTGTTATTGACAGACCGATGAGACCGCTCTTTCCAAAGGATTATAGAAATGATGTAACGCTCGATAATCTGGTATTATGCGTTGATCAGGATTGCAGTCCTGAGCTTACGGCTATGATTGGTTCGGCGATTGCAACAGCTATATCGGATATTCCGTTTGACGGACCTACTGCATCTACACAGGTTGGTCTTGTGGATGGCGAGCTTGTATTCAATCCTACAAGCGCTCAGAGAGAAGCTTCGGATCTTGCTCTTACGGTTGCGTCAACAAGGGATAAGGTCATAATGATCGAGGCTGGAGCCAATGAGGTTCCTGAAGATAAGATGATTGAAGCAATATTTGCTGCTCATGAAGTCAATCAGAAGGTTATTGAATTCATTGATACTATTGTTGCCGAATGCGGTAAACCGAAGCATGATTATATTCATGTGGATACGCCTGAGGATATGTATGACGATATGGTAGAGTTCATAACTCCTGAGGCAATGGAGGAAGCTGTATTTACAGATGTCAAGCAGGTTCGTGAGGAAAATATTCGTCAGATCAAGGACAAGCTTACAGAGCGTTATGAGGAGAGTCACCCTGAATGGGTTGAGCTTATTGATGATGCAGTATACAAATTCCAGAAAAAGACTGTAAGGAAAATGATTCTTAAGGATCATAAGCGTCCTGACGGAAGACAGATTACTGAGATACGTCCTTTGTCAGCAGAGATAGACGTGTTGCCAAGAACCCACGGTTCAGGAATGTTTAAGAGAGGTCAGACACAGGTTCTTACCGTTACTACACTCGGACCTCTTGCTGATATTCAGAGACTTGACGGACTTGATACCAACGAAACAACCAAGAGATATATGCATCATTATAATTTCCCATCATACTCTGTTGGCGAGACCAAGCCTTCAAGGGGACCGGGAAGAAGAGAAATCGGACATGGTGCATTGGCAGAAAGGGCGCTTGTACCTGTACTTCCGAATGAGCAGGAATTCCCATATGCCATCCGTACGGTTTCCGAAGTTCTTGAATCCAATGGTTCGACATCCCAGGGAAGTATATGTGCTTCAACGCTTTCACTTATGGCGGCAGGTGTGCCTATTAAGGCTCCGGTTGCCGGAATTTCGGTTGGACTTGTTACCGGCGAAACTGATGATGACTACATCATTCTTACGGATATCCAGGGACTTGAGGACTTCTTTGGAGATATGGACTTTAAGGTTGCCGGAACTCATAAGGGTATCACAGCCATACAGATGGACATAAAGATTCATGGTCTTACAAGGGAAATAATTGAAAAGGCCATAGCCCGCACGAAGGAAGCAAGAACATATATCATTGACGAGATTCTTACCAAGTGCATCGCAGAGCCGAGACCAGAGGTTGGACCTTATTCGCCAAAGATTGTTCAGATTAAGATAGATCCGTCCAAGATAGGCGATGTGGTGGGACAGCGCGGTAAGACAATCAATGCTATCATAGACAGATGTGATGTTAAGATCGATATTGATGAGGAAGGATATGTATCAGTTTGCGGTACCGATAAGAGTGGCATTGAGGAAGCCGTAAGACTTATCAATATAATTGTTACTGATTTTGAAGAGGGACAGATTCTTGAAGGCATCGTAGTAAGCATTAAGGATTTTGGCGCATTTATAGAATTTGCACCGGGTAAGGAAGGCATGGTTCATATCTCTAAGATTGCTAATCACAGAATCAATCATGTTGAGGATGTTCTTACACTTGGAGATAAGGTTAAGGTTGTATGTCTCGGACAGGACAGAATGGGCCGTATAAGCTTTAGCATGAAGGATGTTAAGTAATATCAGGAATATATTTATAAAGCGTTCTGTGATTAGTTGCAGGACGCTTTATTTTCGAGTTTTTTTCTGTAATAGCCATAGCTTATCACAGTTACGGCAAGCTGGCTGATAAGAAGACTAAGAAGATAACCGTTAATACCCTGAATCGGAATTAGTCTTATCGTAAGAAGTATCCGTATCGATAAACCGATAATTGTTATAAAAAAGGTTACATGTGTGTAGCCCATTCCATTTATTATACTTGTTAAAGTTGTAGAAGCGAATAAAAACGGGCATAAAAACGACAGAACTTCAATATATGAACCAACCGTATCGTTATTGAACACGATTTGTGCAAGATTACCGCCCCAGAGATAAAATACGGCAGTGGATGCAAATCCAAGAAGCATACTTGCGGCAATACATGTATCTGCAATCCTTTTTACGTCTCTTTTTTTTGCACCAGATTCGGATATGGCGGGAATCAGAAGAACGGATAATGAATTGGTGATGGTTTGCGGAAACAGTATGAACGGCATGGCCATTCCTGTAAGAACCCCATATATACTTAGGGCACTTTCCGAATCTATGCCGGAATATTTGAGCATAACAGGTATAAGTACGGTTTCTATCGCATGAAGGAGCGCAATTATAAGTTTATTGCCGGTAAGAGGTATACTAAGCTTTAAAAGTTTCTTTGTAACAGAATGTCTTTTGTATCCAATCCCCCTGAATAAGAATATGATTCGTATTAAACTGTATATCATCGAAAAGAATTCTCCGACCGCAAGTCCGCCCACAGCCACAAGGCATATTATGCCGCTGTTTTGCGATATCAGATATGATGTGAGCATATATACAAAGATGACCCTGGTTATCTGTTCAAGAAGCTGCGTTACCGCGGGAACCGAAGTTTTACTAAGACCATAATAGCATCCGTTAATGCATGACGTTACGGCGCTTACCGGAAACGACAGGACAAGTATGCGTATTGCCATTATGCTTTCCGGTTCGCCAAGGAATCTGGTTGCGATATCACAGGCCGTCAAATATACCATAAGAGATAGTATTATTGCAAGGGATAATGATATAATGCCCGCTCTTATCATAATGGTCTTTACATATTCCGGGTCGTCCTTTTTTGCCGCAATCATCTGGGATATGGCAGTCTGTATGCCGGCCGCATATATTGTAAAGCATATGCCGAATACAGGAAATACGAGCTGGTATATTCCCAGCATCTTGGCATCCATGATATTTGACAGATATATTTTGTATGCAAATCCGATTATACGGGTTATAAATCCGGTTATTGTAAGAATTGCAGTACCTTTAATAAGAGTTTTTAACATAATACCCGCTTTTTCGTAATGTTTGTAAATTATATGTCGGGATACGGACTAAAATGCTTTAAAAAAAATTATATATATGTTAAACTGTTAATGTTAACATCAATAAGATAACGGAGTTCATATCATGACTTCTAACAGAAACTTTTTTACATATTTATGCTATATATTCTTTATCATATGTACCCTGTCGGTTCTGGGAAGATGCTTTGGCATGCCGGAATCCATGGATTATATTAAGCTTGCATCCGGTCTGTGGACGGCTGTGACTGCCATGATAATATGCATACTTATATGCCGGTTATATGCAGCATGTTATTATAGGGCAAAAAAGGTCTGGCGCATTATAGCGATTATCATGACAGTATTGGTATCAGGGGCCGTTATAGCCTGTAAGATATACCGTCACACGCAGACGGAAGCAGTATTATCAGTTATTGTACTGATACTGTTTTGCACATCGGTTATGGTATCGTGTGGATATCTTGCAGCATTTGTTTCGATTATAACATCCGCGTTTATACCATTAGATACGGAAGAAGC
>CASFAQ010000059.1 GCA_949292725.1 uncultured Eubacteriales bacterium
TTGAAGATTATGCAGGAAACAAATCCTGCATATCCTCTTCTGTTGATAAAGAGCATGACCTGTTCCCTCCTTGAGAGTCTGTCTGCTATCTTACCATGAAGAAGTCTGCTTAGCGCCGAATAATTTCTTTCGGCAAATTCCTTACGCATATCAACTATATTTACACGTGGAAGCGCCTTATCGCCCACCCTTTTTTTAAGCTCATATTTTATTATCCTGTCATTCCCGGGATAATCGGGTTCTGTTCTGTAGTATGTTTCCACAGAAGGTGTTGCCGAGCCCATAAGAAGCGTTGCATTATGAAGCCTTGCAAGCTCCTCTGCCACCTCCCTTGCATGATACTTTGGCGGCATCTCGCTTTTATAGCTGTCCTCATGCTCTTCGTCTATTATGATAAGCCCCAGTCTCTCAAACGGGATAAACAGGGCAGATCTTGGACCGACTATGATATCTATCTCATTATTAACAGCTCTTTCATACTGGTCATAGCGTTCTCCCTGAGACATTCTTGAGTTAAGAACGGATACCCTGTCTCCGAACCTCCTTCCAAACCTTTCGACTGTCTGATATGTGAGCGCGATCTCCGGGATAAGCATGATAACCTGCCTGCCATCTTTTATCACTTCCTCTATAATGGACATATACACCTCTGTCTTGCCGCTTCCTGTGACTCCGTGCAGAAGATATATCCCGCCGTTTCTCTTTTTGTATCCTGAAACGATATTATCCACGGCATTTCTCTGCTCATCATTAAGTATGACCCTATTCTTATCATGCTCTTTTATATTGATGGGATTTCTGTAGACCCTTTCTGATTCTGTTTTTATTATTCCCTGTGACGTAAGACCGTTAATCGTGGAAATATGTATATTGTACTCTTTCCTTGCTTTTTGGTAATCGATGCTCCCTTCCTGGATAAGAACATCAAGAAGTCTTATCCTTGCGGCGGCATTTTTCTTTTTCTTAAGCCCCGCAAGCAGTGTCCTTGCGTTTTCTACATCTGTAGCAAGGGTGATGCGCCTACTCTCTGTCTCCTTTATCTTCCTCTTTACGGGCAAAACAGTTTTTATGGCTTCGTTCATTGAAACACCATATCGCTGCTTCATCCATCCTGCCAGATGCAGAAGAATCTGCGGCGCGGTTACTGCCCTGTCGCATATATCCTCAATATATTTTATCTTTGACTCGTCTATCGCCGGCGTATCAGATATTCCAACCACATATCCGTTTATCCTGCGGTTTCCGGCGCCAAACGGTATAATGACCCTGCTTCCTGTCACTATGCGTTCATCATAGCCGTCCGGTATTCTGTACTGATACGTCCTGTCAAGACTTTCTACAGATATATCCACAATAATATCTGCATAAAGCTTCTTACACATATGTTCCTCCAGCCGCCTTAAGTGCATTTACTATCTCATCCATCTTCATTCCGCGTGAGCCCTTTATAAGAACCGTATCTTCCGGTTTAAGATTCCTTATGAGATAATCTGCCATATCTTCTCTGTTATCAAATGAAAGCACGCAGACTCCTCCAGCCGCCGCCATGTCAGCTATATGCTTTGCATCCTTTCCGTAAGTGATGAGCATATCCGTAAGTTCTCCCCGCTTATATGCCTCTGCAATATATTTTCCAAGCTCAGAATGAAGTGTCTCAGACATATCACCAAGCTCAAGTATATCTGCAAGAACTGCGATACGCCTTCCTTCGCATTTTCTGTCCCAAAGGACCTTAAGCGCACTCTTTACGGAATCGGGACTTGCATTATACGTATCGTCTATAACAAATGAACCGTTAATATTATATACCTGACCCCTCATGGACATTGGCGCATACTCTGAAAGCTTTTCTGCCGCCTTATACAGATTCACACCATAATGTCCGGCAATACAGAGTGCCGCACAGGCATTATGAACATTATGTATTCCCATAACGGACAGCGATACGTGTATATCCGCCTCACCTCTGATATCCACATCAAATGACGTCGTATCCCCTTCGTTACAGATATTATATGCGCGCACATCACAGCATGGCGCACTTCCGTAGAATATAACCTTCCCGGTATTGGAAATATATTCCGAATCAGTCGTTATATCCTTAAGCATATCATCATTGCCGCACAGATATAATATTCCCTCATCTGCAAATCCATGAGTGATATCAAGCTTTTCCCTGCATATATTCCTTCGACTTCCGAGATTGGCAATATGGGATACACCTATATTGGTTACCACGGCGCTATCGGGTGCGGCTATATGTGTGAGCCTGTCCATTTCTCCCTTTTCACTTATTCCCATTTCTATTACCGCAATCTCGGTAGTTGTATCTATCTCAAACATCATAAGGGCTACGCCAAGCTGGCTGTTACGGTTCCCTATAGTCTTAACCGTATTTTTTTCTGCTGACAGTGCGGCTGCTATCATCTCCTTGGTTGTGGTCTTGCCGACGCTTCCGCTTATCCCTACAACCGGAATATCATATCTTCTTCTGTACCACGCTGCAACTCTCTGTATGGCCTCAAGCGTATCATCAACCCTTATAAGATAGCATCCCTCGCGCATATCCTGATACAACACATCCTCAGACACGAGTATACAAGAGGCTCCGCGTTCTGCCGCCTCGCGGGCATACTTATGTCCGTTTGTGCGCTCACCCCTTATACATACAAACAGCGCCCCTTCGGCAACCTCCTTTGAGTCCGACGTCACCTCATGGACATAAGTCTTATCAGCGCCATACTCATCTCCGTAATTTATCTTACCGCCACATGCATCGCATACTTCCCTAACACTTATCTTATCCATTATATCCTCCGTACAAGTACCTGTTTACTATATCCGCATCCTTCATATAATGCCTGATGCCCATTATCTCCTGATAGGTTTCGTGTCCCTTTCCGGCGATTATTACAATATCCCCTTCTTTTGCGTGCGACAAAGCATATCTCACAGCCTTCTCCCTGTCCTGTATCATAATATACCCGTCTTCTTCTCCGTTATCCTTATAATAATTAAGCATCCCCAATCTGATGTCATTCATTATATCATCCGGATTCTCATATCTGGGATTATCAGAGGTGATTACGGTAAAATCAGACAGCTCTGCCGCAACCTCGCCCATCCTGTAGCGTCTTTCACGCGAACGGTTGCCCCCGCATCCAAATACCGTTATAAGTCTCTTAGATGTATACTGTCTCATAGCCGTAAGGAGCTTCCTGAGGCTTAATTCATTATGCGCATAATCAATCACAACCATATATCCTCCATAAGAAGGAATAACCTCAAGTCTGCCCCTGACACTTATATCGCAAAGCGCCTTACTCATAATCTTAAGCCTGTTATCCATGCCGCACTCACGAAGTATTATATCACATACTGTGACCGCTGCCAAAGAATTATATACTGAAAATATACCCGGAAGCGGAAGTACGAACATCTCCTCATCTTCTTTTTCACCGTTACAGTCAAGATGTGCGCTAAACATTATCCCCGGTTCGCCATTGGATAATGAAATATTAATACGGTCCGCATATGCATATACTTTTCTTTCCTGCGCTATATTATCAGACCGCCCGATACCATACAATGATATGCTCTTGATGTTACTGTCATTAATTATTCTTATTGTATTATCGTCATCCTTATTAAATATACCATGTCGGCACATACCGAACAACCTTGTTTTGCACTCGCGGTACTCATCCATATCTGCATGCTCGCACTCTCCTATATGGTCTCTTGAGAGATTTGTAAATATCGCATAATCAAATACTATTCCGCTTACACGCTCCATCTTAAGTCCCTGCGAAGAGACCTCCATTACCACAGCCTTTATGCCGCTTCTTTTCATATCCGAAAGAATCTCCCAAAGCACGGGTGCATCCGGCGTCGTATTGACATTGGTTTTTGATATTCCGTTGTATCTTATCTCTATGCTTCCGATGAGTCCGGTATTAATCCCCGCACTGTTAAGTATCTTTTCAATCATATATGATGTAGTCGTCTTTCCCTTAGTGCCTGTAATGCCTATCATTATCATATTATCCGAGGGTCTTTTATAGAATGCGGCCGACATATATGCAAGGGCTTCTCTCGTATTCTTAACCCTGATAACGGTAACTTCCTTTGTTACACTTATATCCCTTTCACATACGATAGCCGACGCACCTTTATACACTGCCTGCTCTGCCATTGCATGCGAATCAGTATGCGCGCCTTTTATACATACAAATACCGAGCCGTATATCATTTCTCTCGTGTCAGTACATATTGCCTTAACATCCGTATCCCTCTCATCTCCCTGCACTGTTACGTATCTGAAACCACAGAGAAGCTGTTTTAATTTCATACCGTTTTACACCTCCATTCCCGTATACTCTCCCGTAAATACTTCATGTGCGTCGCCGTAAAGATATATAACGCCCAAATCCTCATCGAACCTTACACGAAGTGTGCCACCGGGCATGACTACATCCCCCTCATTGCCACATCTTCCGGTTATATATCCGGCATATAGCGCGGCACACGCCCCGGTTCCACACGCAAGGGTTATTCCACTCCCTCTCTCCCACACACGCATTCTTAATTTTCCGGCGTCAATGACCTGTGCAAATATAACATTGGTTCTGTCCGGAAATAAACTGTCGTTCTCTATGATTTTACCTTCTTCATCCAATGATATTTTATCCACATCCTCAGTAAATATTACCGTATGGGGATTACCCATGCTCACGCATGTTATCCTGTACCTTCTGCCGCCAAATAAAGCCTCCCTGTCTATAATCTGTTTCATATCAGTCCTTACCGGTATCTTATAAGCATCTGTTTCAGGTCTTCCCATATTCACCTGTACATTACTCACTTTCGTACCTTTAAAATAAAGCCGTATGCGCTTTATGCCCGAATCGGTTTCTATATTCATAACTTTTTTTATGCTCAGTTTTCTCTCAAATGCGTATTTTGCCAGAAGTCTTATTCCATTACCGCACATTCTGCCTCTTGAGCCGTCTGAGTTAAACATATACATTCTGATATCGGCGCAATCTGAGTGCCCGGCTATTATGAGTCCGTCCGCACCTATACCGTTTTTTCTGTCGCTCATCATCCTTGAAATTTTTTCGTAATCGTATCCCCTTACATCCTCTTCGTTTACAAGTATGTAATCGTTGCCGCACCCGTGCATTTTTGTAAATTGCATAAAAATCCCCCACATATACTCTGACCTTTAAGTATATGCGGGGGTGCGCATAAAAATTCACCTGACAGGCTCATTAATCGTTACGACATTACATCTGACATATCATACAATCCCGGGGTTCTGCCTGCAAGATATTTGGCGGCCGCTATGGCTCCTTTTGCAAATATTGCCTTAGAATGAGCTGAATGTGATATGGTTATCACCTCGTCTGTTCCGGCAAATATCACATCATGTTCTCCGACTATATTGCCTCCTCTTACAGCCGATATTCCGAGCTCTTTCTTATCCCTTTTTTGTCTTACCTGACTTCTGTCATATACGTACTCGTACATGCCGTTCATCTCATCATTCATGGCGTCTGCAAGCGCTATTGCAGTACCACTTGGTGCATCAAGCTTCTGATTGTGATGTTTCTCAACAATCTCAACATCAAATCCCTCAGGCGCAAAACGGCTTACAGCATCCCTAAGCAGCTTTAATATTACGTTAATACCTATCGACATATTGGCGGATCTAAGAATCGCAACATGCTTCGAAGCTGCCTCCACCTTATCAAGCTGCTCTTCCGAAAGTCCGGTAGTACATAATACTACAGGTGTCTTGCTCTCCACGGCATAATCAAGCAGTCCATCCACCGCCTGTGCATTTGAAAAATCTATAATTACATCTGCATCGATATTACAATCGCTCAAGGACGAAAACACCGGATAGTCATTTACAATGCCATCGTATGCATCCACGCCGACTGCTATGGTAACATTCTCATCCTCAGCCGCAAGATGTGTTATAACCTGACCCATCTTACCATTACATCCGTGCATTAATATACAGCTTCCCGCTACATCCCCTGCAAGATACTTCGCTGCTATATCATGTGTTACATCCGGAAGGATATTGGATAATACCGATATAACTCCCTTGCCGCCCAAGGACATGACAGGAACTATCTGGTCGTCATTGCCCGAATACAGATCAAGCTCGCCATGTGAATAATACATGATGTCTGCAACCTGAGATATATCTCCGCACGCTTCCTTCACACCGACTATATTGCCCGCTTCCTTTGCAAGTTCCGCAATCGTCTTCGCGTTGATATTAACGCCGGTCCTTCCTTTAATATTATAAAGTATGACCGGTATGGATACCGAACCGGCAATCGTCAGAAAGTGCTTCTTAAGTCCGTTCTGTGTCGCCTTGTTATAATAAGGCGATACAACCAAAAGACCGTCCGCGCCCCTCTTATATGCTTCCGTTGACAGATATACTGCGGTGGAAGTACAGTTGGAACCGGTTCCTGCAATTACCGGAATACGTTTCGCAGTAAAATCAACAACCGCCTTTATACATTCCAGATGCTCCTCATGAGTAAGAGTAGATGCCTCACCCGTAGTGCCACACACTATGATGGCATCGCTTCCTCCATTGATCTGCATCTCTACTATCTCGCCGAGTTTCTCATAATTAACCTCGCCATTTTCTTTCATCGGCGTTACAAGCGCAACACCTGCTCCTTCAAATAAAGACATATACATATTCCCCCTTTTTTTCGTATGTAAGTAGTTCACGTAAAATATAAACAGCCGGCATGATGTGCCGGCTGTAGTAAGCAAGTTACATAATATCAGATAGCACTCCACCAGTAATGATGACAGTCATACAGCTCTTAACTGTATGCCCAGAAAGAAAGGCATCAGGACCTTTCATCTTCGGCAGAACTTCCTTTCATCATCCGTCATATGCACCTGAATGCATCAAAATGGTTACTGATAAGCTCCGCGCCTCTATCAATTCTCTATTAAGTTATAATAATGATAACACCGGGCATGGAGTATGTCAATACTCTATTTGCCGGCGGTATCGTCCTTAACAAGCCTTATCTCAGAGACAATATCCACATGCTGCAAAAGCTCCTTCGGAATATACTTTCCGGTCATGATAAGACTGGTATCATAATTACCCGAATGCTCAATAAGCTTATACAGATCCTGAATGGTTATCATCCCCAGATCAAGCAGTCCCAGGACCTCATCGAGCACCAGAAGATCGCACTCCCCGGTCTCTGCAACCTTGTTGGCAAAATGAAAAGTATTCAGAATATTCTGCTTCTCATCCTCCTGCCTTTCGGGTGGAAGTGATGCATAGTATTCTTCTTCTTTTTCAAAACAAAAGAACTTCATCTCCGGTTCAAGTCTCTTAAGACAATCATATTCACCCAGACTTCTTCCCTTCAGGAAGCTTATGAATATAATCCTCTTCCCACGGCTAAGCGCCTGAATGCATCTGCCCACCGCCGCCGAGGTCTTACCTGAGCCCTCACCGTATATAACCTGTATTATCCTACCGTCCATTATATCCCCCTGATATCATAGAAGTATTGTATATAATTCTCAAACATTCTACCATATCATGTATAATAATGCAAATTATACATATCAGACCATATCCGGGCTGATTGTATCTAGCCCTCGGTAGCCTCCTCCACAACATATTCCAGCTTACTGACAGACACCTCATAAGCGATTCTTTTCTCTATCTCGTCATCAGATATTTTTTTCTGATACTCCCTGCTCTGTATGCGGCCCCATATCTGCACATGACCTCCGACATTAAAGGATTCGGCATATCTTGCATTGCGGCCCCAGCATATGCATGGAATATAATCCGATTTGCCATACGGACGGTTGACCGCCAGAAGAACATCTGCAATCTCCCTTCCAAGCGGAGTTTTTCTATATACCGGTGGCTTACATATAAAGCCGTCAAGAAATATCTGATTAGGCTTACTCAAAGCCTGATCCTCTTCAATCCTGCTCTCTGAAACAGATAATTCACGCACAAATACGGACAGAACAAGTCTGTTCTTAGTCTCCTCATGACGATTATATGAACGGAACTGACCCGAAGCATACATATAACATCCTCTGTAATCCCTGCCGGTATCTATCAGTCTCTCAGAAATCATAAGCGGAATAACATCATATGCATCGCTTAGTCTGGGAACCGAAAGCTCAAGTATGTAAAATCCTTCGCCGTATACCTCATGGCTGAATATAAATTCGCTTACGACCTCCCCCGAAATAGTAACCTGGTTGTTGGTAAAAACCTTATCTGGCATAATTTTTCTCCCTTCTTATCATTTAAATACGCATATTAAATAATTCTTTTTGTTTCATATGGTATTATATTCCAAAAGAGAGAATTTGTAAACCATATTTTGGTAATTTTCTCATGTTTTTTCCTTGATTTAAATTTCTTTTATAATTTCAAGTATCAGCTTTACCGAATTGGCGATAGCCATCCTCTCAAATTCCGGATAATCTATCCCTGCCGAATCATCCGCCTTATCGGATATTGCCCTTATAATCAGGAATGGAATATCATTCAGGTACGCCGCCTGTGCTATCGCTGCACCTTCCATCTCGGTGCACAATCCTCCAAACTTATCCTTTATCGCATCCTTTACGGACCTGTCGGCAACAAACTGATCGCCGCTTACGATTCTGCCACAGAAAACATTGATGTCATCGCATACCCTACTACAGCACTCCTTAGCGATACCTGTAAGTCTCTTATCCGCCTTAAAGGAAAATGTATCCATCCTCGGAATCTGTCCTGCCTCATAACCAAATGCAGTAGCATCCATATCATGCTGCACGGCGTCCTCTGACAGAACTATGTCTCCTATATCAATACGGGCATCAAGCGAACCTGCTATGCCCGTATTAATTACCGAACTTACGCCAAATACGTCTGCAAGAATCTGCGTACATATACCGGCATTCACTTTTCCTATGCCTGACTGAACCACAACCACCTGCCTGCCCCGAGTCAACATCGTAACCCTCAAGTCTCTTTCTTCCGCAGAGACCGCAAAGCTCCATAAGGAAGATAATCTTAACTACCTCTCCGCCCAGTTCCTCAATCATGCTTATTATGGCTTCAATTGTACCTCCGGTTGCGATAAGGTCGTCAACGATAACCACCTTCTGTCCCGGCTTAATGGAATCTTTGTGCATCTCGACAACCGCCCTGCCATATTCCAGGTCATATTCTGCCTCTATGGTCTCGCACGGAAGCTTACCTTTTTTTCTTACCATAACAAATCCCTTATGAGTTTCATAAGCGACCGGCATGCCGAATACAAATCCCCTTGATTCAGGTCCGACAACCACGTCAAAATCCACATCCTTTAACATATCGAGCATACTGTCAATGGCAAGCTTTAAGCCCTCTGCATCCTGCAATACGCTTGTAATATCCCTGAATATGATTCCCTCTTCCGGAAAATCCTTAATGCTCCTTACATAGTCCTTCACACTGTTCATTAGTACACTCTCCTCGTATAATATACGCGGACATACATCGCCGCCACACTCATTATAGCACTCCTTTATACTCACAGGCAAGCACATAAGACAACTCATCCCAAAAGCGCCTTAAGTCATTTCGCAAATGAGCGCAGGTCCGCCTCCTGACGCTTCTGCATCCTTGACCAGTTGATAAATCCATACACATCATTTACCAAAAAAACGGCAAAACATATGACGACGGATACATATGATATATCGGACATTGTTGCCAATATCCACAATATAATAAGTACAATATCATTTGCAGCATAACCGATTGCATATAACGCACTCCTTCTGAATGTCAGATATACCGCAAGAAAACTTGTAGCGACGGATATAGTACTCGGTATAAGATTTGCCGTATCAAACGCCGCCAGTATATAGTAAAAGATAACCGTAATGACCGCCGTAAGAGCCAGCATGAATATAATTTCCCTGACGCTAAGCCTGTTGACTCTCACCTCTGCCCTGTTGCCGTTATACGGATTCCTCAGCCATGAAATAAGCGCAAACACAGCCATTGGTCCGGTCATTCCCAGATACGTCATCATCTCTCCGTAGTAAGCAAACGAAAATGAAATAATACCATATAACACACTGAATATAATCATTAGAAATTGTCCAAACGGATTACCCTTTGCATTGAAAATAAGCGAAGTCACGCCGATAAGCGAGGCGGAAAGCGTCATATAGCTCTCCCTGTCAAATATAAAAAAAGATACAAGAATCAATACCATCGACATGCTCCATAGCGCTGTCTCGCCCTTTGTAAAATAACCGAACATTGATTACTTCCTCCTTACAAAAATAAAAAGCATCTGTATACACATCTTCACTGACCTAACGATGTGTAACGAATGCTTTCGCTCATCTACCCGGTGGCAGGCTGTTATTAATCTGATGCAGACAAGTATAACACATAATAAAAAAAAGTCAATTATCCAAAATCACTATTCAACTGAAAAAAAATTAGTTGCATTCTGAAAAAATTGAAGCATTAATTATACAAATAATCCGGATTGAACCAAACTGCCGCCCGGGAGATTTTTCATTTTCCCGGGCGGCGTTTCACATCATTATTTTGACATTGACTCTTCCTGCTTCTTAATCATCTGGCGAACCATCTCTCCGCCTACCGATCCATTCTGATAAGAAGTAAGGTCACCGTTATAACCATTCTTTAAAGGTACTCCAAGCTCTGAAGCTACTTCCATCTTAAAACGGTCCATAGCGCTCTTTGCCTCAGGTACTTCCATATTGTTTGATGAAGAATTGGAATTCTGTGACATTGTTTTCACCTCCGTGATAAATGCTATTTATATGAAGATAAGGAAGTATATTGCTTTCTTATCCTGATAGATAGTATTGCCGCAGAATATCTAAATATGCATCTGGTCATATGGTAATATGTGGCCTAATATATTCATATATTTTAAACAAAAAAAATTTTCATGGCTGATGTATTAAAACAGATCAATTCTTTTCTATGGAGCGGCCCCATGCTTGTGCTGCTTCTTGGCACGCATATAGCGCTTACCGTCAGATGTGGTTTCGTACAAAGAAAACTTGGAAAGGGAATACGCCTTTCGCTTTCGGAAAAAAACGGTCCCGCCATACTATTCACCACCCTTGCGGCAACACTCGGCACCGGCAATATAATCGGTATATCAACGGCGATTGCCCTCGGCGGTGCAGGCGCCCTTTTCTGGTGTATGCTCACCGGCATATTCGGTATGGCTACGACTTATTATGAATGCTATCTTGGGAGAATGTACAGAACAGAAAAAGGCGGCGGCCCCATGTATGTGTTAAGGGATGGTCTTAATGCAGGAAAACTTGCCGGATTATATGCATTTTCAATGCTTTTGGTATGCTTTGGAACGGGCTGTCTTACCCAGTCCAATGCAGTTGCGGTTTCATTTTCACAGACATTTGACATACCCGGCATGGCGTGTGGCTGGGTAATTGCGATACTATGCGGTCTTGTCATTGCGGGAGGAAAAAATTCCATCCTTAGAGTGTGTACCGGAATAGTTCCCGTAATGTGCGTCCTTTTTCTCTCAGGCTGCGCCTACATACTTTTTTGCAACTGCGAATATATACTGCCCGGAATTAAACTTATCATAAATGACGCCTTTTCACTAAAATCCGTATCGGCAGGTATAGCCGGCGGAGGATTTATGGCGTCTGCAAGATACGGTATTGCACGCGGACTGTTTACCAACGAAGCCGGTCTTGGCTCTGCAGCAGTATTTGCAGGCGCAAGCAGGCTTTCGCCAAAAGAACAGGCCGTCATCTCCATGACTGCCACATTCTGGGATACGGTGGTCATATGCACTGTTACTGGGCTTGTCATTATAAGCAGCTATCTTGCCGACCCTTCATTGATGTCCGGATATGGCGCCGGAGAATATGCACTTGCCGCATTTTCACAGGTTCCGTACGTCGGAAAGCCATTTCTTACATTTGCAATAGCCGGATTTGCGATAGCTACCATAATCGGATGGTTCTATCCGGGCGAACAGTCCATACAGTTTTTATTCGGAAAAAATGATGAAAAAGTCCTGTGGATAGTAAAAACCATCTACATAGTGATGGTTTTTATGGGCAGCATGTTCCCCCTTGAATTAATATGGGAAGCAGCCGACTTCTTTAATATTTTTCTGATACTGCCCAATGTGTATGCGCTTCTTAAGCTTTCATCCTCCTACGGTAGAAACTGATCAAGCAGTGATTCAAAGACCTTCATAGCCGTATCCACGGGTTCTGAGGTGAGCATATCGATTCCGCAAAGCTTAAGAAGGTCTATCGGATCAAGACTTCCACCGCTTCTGAGGAATCTGTGATATCCTGAAAGTACCGCATCATCCCCTGCGAGTATGGCGCTTGATATGCTGACAGCAGCCGCAAAGCCCGTAGCGTACTGATATACATAAAACGGCGTATAGAAATGAGGGATTCTTGCCCATTCCAGAGCTATCTCATCATCAATAACCGCATCCTTACCAAAGTAAAATGCATTAAGCTCCCTGTATATCTCACACAGCACATCTGCCGTAAGCGTCTCTCCTGCGGCACATTTTTCATGCGTTATCTTCTCAAACTCTGCAAACATCGTCTGTCTGAAAAATGTTGTCCTGAATTGCTCAAGAAAATAATTGATCAGATATCGTTTTTCATTCTCGGAGCTTACGTTCCCAATGAGATAATTAACAAGAAGAGCCTCATTACATGTGGACGCAACCTCAGCCACAAATATTTTATATCCCGCATATATATACGGCTGCGCAGCGTCCGAATAGTAAGAATGAAGGGCATGGCCCATCTCATGTGCAAGCGTAAATACGCTGTTAAGATCATTCTGATAATTCAGAAGCACATAGGGGTGAGTTCCGTACGCTCCCCATGAATACGCACCCGTGCGCTTTCCTTCGTTCTCATATACATCTATCCAGCCGTCGGACATTCCCCTTTTAAGATCATTTACATAGTCCTCTCCGAGTGGCGTAAGCCCTTTTATGACAATCTCCTTCGCCCTGTCATAATCAATGTCCATGTGCACATCTGAAACCATCGGAACATACAGGTCATACATATGAAGCTCCGATACATCCATTACCTTTTTGCGCATTGAAATATATCTGTGCAACAGACCTATATTCTTATGAGCCGCATCAATCAGCCTCTCATAGACTTCAACCGGAATAGCTGAATCAGAAAGGCTGTAATACATTCCGCTGTCATAATGACGGATCTTTGCATAGAAATTATGCTGCTTAAGATTCGCACGGTATGTGGCCGCAAGGGTATTACGATAACGCCCATACTGCTCATACAGCTCCGTAAATGCATTCCTTCTGAGGGTCCTGTCCCCGCTTCTTAGAAATGCAGTATATTTTCCATGTGTAAGCGTATGCTCCTCTCCGTTTTCATCCGTTACATTGCCGAATCTGATATCGGCATTATTAAACATGGCAAATATATCCGACGGCGCCCCGGATATGTCATTTACGCCCGCAAGGAGCTCCTCCGCATCCTCATCAAGTACATGCTCTTCTTTTCTGAATATGAGTTCAAAGTATCTCTTATACAGGGACAGGCCGTTTCCACCTTCATCATACTCCATGTATTCCTCTACAGTCTTTCTGCCCATCTTCATAATGGATGGTATGACTGACGAACTCTGTATTCTGTAGCTTACCATCAGATTCTGCGCCCTCTGCGCCATATCCTGATATATGCCCTCGCCCATATCCTCGTGCGATTTCTGATTGGCGTATACATATATTTTTTCAAGTTTCATGGAAAGAGCGGTATCATAATCAAGAAGCCCAAGAAGGTTCTCCGGGCCTTCTGCCATAGCTCCAATATATTCAGGCATACCGTCTATAAGCTCATAAGCTTCTCTGACATCCTGTTCCCAGAGTTCAGAGGATTCATACATATCCTCGATTTTCCATTTGAATTTATCCTCTATTTCGGAACGTCTGACCGTCTTTCCCATATGATTCTCCTTACTTATATATAATTGACTTAAGAACATTGTCTGCTATATCTTTTCCGAGTATGCATGTAATGATTGCGGCCGCAAACTCTATCGCCGTTCCAAGCCCTCTGCTTGTTATGATATTGCCGTCAACAACGACCGGTTTACACTCATACTGCGCCGACAGAAGCTTATCCTCAAATCCCGGATAACATGTGGCTCTTTTGCCCTCAAGGATTCCCTTAACCCCAAGTATGGACGGCGCCGCGCATATCGCTGCAAGGTATTTGCCTTTTTCTGCAAATTCATACAGCCATCCCGAAAGCTTTTCACAATCCATAAGCTTATTGGTTCCCGGCATTCCTCCCGGAAGGACTATCATGCACGCATCTTCAACAGACACGCCGTTTATACCCCTATCCACGCCGATTCTGATATTATGCGAACCCGTGATATAATCCCCATCCGATATGGATACTGTCTCAACTTCAATTCCTGCGCGTCTTAAGAGGTCTACCACTGTAAGAGCCTCGATTTCTTCAGTTCCATCCGCCATAAAAACCAATACTTTACTCATTTTACATCATCTCCTATCTTTCTTTCAAATCAAGCTGAAGCGGCTCAAGATAGTGCACGAACACCCCGTTATACGGGGATATCTGATATCTCCTGTCAAGCTCGTCGTACGTAAAGCTCTTTGGTCCTCCGCTCTCAGCTCTTTTAACAAACTCCATCATCTTTCTGTAGGTAAGATAATAATATATATCCGTTTTAGCATAATATATTATTATAAACGCTACTCCGTCCTGTTGCTCAAAGCGCCTCATAAAATCTATCTGGTGCTCGTGTATGTTATGAAGGGGAAATCTGTCCGACTGGCATTCTTTTGCATCAAAGCACACGGGTATCCCCTGAACAACCCCAATATAATCAACGGTACTTTTCTTTTCAAAATACGCAAGCGTTATATGTCTTGTATCTTTATCTATATTAATCGGAGTAATCGGAGTAGGTATCTTTTGAACCAGGGCAAGTTTTTTTTCGCGATATTTTTCGTTGGTAAGATTAATAAGCTCCTCAAGTGACGAACCCCTTAATCCCCTTGAATTCCATGACGGCATATAAAATCTCCTTTACCTTATCCTGTCAGTATACCTGTCAAATTCAGGTGGTATGGGCGCCTTTATGACCATGTTCGATACTCCCGCAAGAACCCCTTCGCATTTTCCAAAACAAAGCTTATAAGAATGCAACAGGTAGTGTTTAAGTTGCATATCCCTCATGGCTCCGTACTTAACATCACCTGCCAGAGGATTGCCGCAGGAAGCCAGATGCGCCCTTATCTGATGTGTTTTTCCGGTTATAAGCTCTACTTCAAGAAGTGATGCGTCCTTATATCTTTTAACCGTATCATATACGGTCTCTATATAAGAGGCGTCACTGCCCTGACGGTTACTGTAATACTTTACCTTATTGGTCTTATCATCCTTAATGAGATAACCGCAGAGTCTCATGTGATCCTTTGGGTGTCCGCATACCACACAGCGGTAGAATTTCCTCACACTACGTTCCCGTATGACTTCATTGAGCGCCGAGAGACCCTTAAGAGTCTTTCCACACGCCACTACTCCGCTTGTATTTCTGTCAAGTCGGTTACATATACCGGGTCTTTGTACCGACGATACCGTATCTGCAGTAATATTTACATAACTCTCGAATATCTCCACAAGCGATATATCGTCCTTCTGCGCCTTCTGCGACAGAAGCCCTGCCGGTTTATTGAGAAATGCGATATGCTCATCCTCATAAAGAATGTCTATCGAATAACCACCGTATACTATCGCAGCATTATAGTCTCCTTTACGCACCTTTACACCATTTAGTACGTCCCTTGGACCCGTACTGAATTTGTCTATGGTAGCATCTGACATGTACAGGGTTATCATATCGTTCTCATTTAGCTTCTCACTGCCCGAAGCCTTCCTGTCATTAAGCAGTATGTTCTTCTTTCGCAGCATCTTATATATGAATCCGGACGAAGCGCCAGATAAATATTTTTTGAGGTATTTATCCAGACGTTGTCCGGCGTCCAAATCAGATATAGTAATATTTCTCATACAACAAGCGTCCTGATATATCTAAAGCATTCATCCTGTTTGGCAGCCTTTTCAAAATATCTCGTAATACTGCTCAGAAACGGCTTGTAGTCCTCAAAGACCTTGACTGTAAATCCTTCGATTTTATTATTCTTAAGGCTTTCCTTAAGGAATCCCTCGATATAAGCCGCATCCTGTTTCTTATTGCCGCGTACGCCAATCAGCTGATTATCCATTATGATGACAAAATCCAGATTCATAGGCTTTTCAGGCGATGTAATGACCATATCCGTCATGACAATGGCATTATCACATACAGTATCCTTTACCATATTATAAGTATCCTCAGGCACTGATTTGTACGGAAACAAAAGGATGTAAGTGACAAGCATCTTTACCATGGGAAGTACCATAAGGATTGACATTACGGTAAATATATTGGCGCGTTCAAAATTGTGAATGAACAGTCCCGTAACAAGAATAACCGCCGACATAAATATAAAAAAGATCATATATATTATCTGTCTCATTTTCTTCTTTTTAATATATCCAAAGCTTCCTCTTTCAAGTTCCAATTTCATCATACTACCTCCAGCCTGTTATCTTTTCATCAAGAAAATCCCGTATATAATAGTCTGCTTCCTTTATCTTAATATCCCTAAACGGCTCCGAATATTCATCTTCCACCGCACAGGTCGTCATGCCGGCATTATTGCCCGCACATATTCCCTGATACACATCCTCGAACACAAGACAGTCCTTAGGTTCTACCCCAAGCTTATCAGCCACTAAAAGGTATATGTCCGGCGACGGTTTCCCGCGTGCCACCTCATTGGCCGTATGTATCTCCTGAAAATACTTTGTAAGGTCATTGGCGTTAAGGCAGAGCATGCAAAGCTTCATCGAATTACTTGTTGCGATTCCGCACGGAATGCCTTTTTGATTAAGTTTTTTCAGAAAATCAACAACTCCCGGCTTTGGCTTAACCTCATATTCATACTTATGCCATGCCATCGCATTCCAGTCTTCCTTCATCTTTTCAATAGCATCGGGAAAATTAAATGTATTCTTAAAGTATACTGCGGTTTCGTGAAAACTCATCCCCTCAATGGCAAGCTGGTATTCATGTGTAAATGGTACGTTATATCTTGCAAAATACTCCACGTCAATGGCCTCCCACATCCACATGGAATCAACGACCGTGCCGTCCAAATCAAATATGACGGCTTTTATATTATCAAACATCTCTAATCCTCCCAGTCAGACTGAGCCCTGTAACCCTCTGCAATAATATCAAGTTCATTGGCAAATCTTTCGAGCAGTTCAAGGTCCTTAAGCTCATACAGCCTGTAGAATTCATCCTGTATCTTGTCTATCTCTCTTTTGTTGGCAACGCCATACAGATTCTGGATATTATT
>CASFAQ010000060.1 GCA_949292725.1 uncultured Eubacteriales bacterium
CGTTTTAAAGGCCCCGTATCAGCCCACAGGCGATCAGCCGCAGGCAATCGAGGCGCTTGTAAAAGGGTTCAAAGAAGGCAATCAATGCCAGACTTTACTGGGGGTTACGGGTTCTGGTAAGACGTTTACGATGGCCAACGTGATCGAGCAGTTGCAGAAACCGACACTGGTCATTGCCCATAATAAAACACTGGCCGCTCAGTTGTACGGAGAATTCAAGGAGATGTTCCCTGATAACGCAGTGGAGTATTTTGTATCCTACTATGATTACTATCAGCCGGAAGCATATGTGCCTTCGACAGACACATATATTGCAAAGGATTCGGATATTAATGATGAGATAGATAAGCTTCGTCATTCGGCGACAGCTTCTCTTACTGAGCGGAGCGACGTTATCGTTGTGTCAAGTGTTTCATGCATATATGGACTTGGAAGCCCTATTGATTATCAGAACATGACGCTTTCCATACGTCCGGGCATGGTAAAGGACAGGGATGAAGTTCTAAGAAAACTGGTGGATATACAGTACGATAGAAATGATATAGATTTTCACAGGGGAACCTTCAGGGTGAGAGGCGATGTGGTTGAGGTTTATCCGGCAGCCGCCACTGATACGGCAGTCAGGATTGAATTCTTCGGTGATGAGATTGACAGAATCTCAGAGATAGACATCCTAAGCGGCGCAGTAAAGCGTGAGCTCAAACATATGGTAGTATTTCCTGCTTCGCATTATGTGGTCGCACCTGACAGGATGCTTGAAGCAATCAGAAATATTGAAGATGACCTTGTGGACAGAATAAATTATTTCAAATCAGAAGATAAGCTCATAGAAGCGCAGAGAATATCCGAAAGAACTAATTTTGATATAGAGATGATGAGGGAGACGGGCTTTTGCTCCGGAATAGAGAATTATTCCAGATATCTTTCAGGAGCGGCACCGGGAGAAGCTCCCAATACGCTTATAGATTATTTTCCGGATGATTTTCTTATAATAGTGGATGAGTCTCATATGACTATACCGCAGATAAGGGGAATGTATGCAGGCGACAGATCCCGAAAGACTACTCTTGTAGATTACGGTTTCAGACTGCCTGCAGCGTTGGATAACAGACCGCTTAATTTTGATGAATTTGAGGCGCATATCAATCAGATCATGTGTGTGTCCGCGACGCCGTCCGAATATGAGAGCACGCATGAGGTTCTAAGGGCAGAGCAGATCATAAGACCTACGGGGCTTTTGGATCCCGAGGTAATCGTGCGCCCTGTTAAGGGGCAGATAGATGACCTTTTGGGCGAGGTGGCTAAAGAAACCGAAAAACACAATAAGGTCATGGTTACGACACTTACAAAGAGAATGGCCGAGGAGCTTACCAAATATCTGTCAGAGCACGGAATAAGGGTAAGATATCTGCATTCGGATATTGATACGCTTGAGCGTTCCGAGATAATAAGGGATATGCGCATGGATGTATTTGACGTACTTGTCGGCATCAATCTTTTAAGAGAGGGACTTGACATCCCCGAGATAACGCTTGTAGCCATCCTCGATGCAGATAAGGAGGGATTCCTAAGGTCGGAGACTTCACTTATACAGACCATAGGAAGGGCGGCAAGAAATGTAGACGGACATGTTATAATGTATGCTGATAATATAACAGATTCCATGAAACGTGCCATATCGGAGACTAACAGGAGACGAAAGATACAGAAAGAATATAATGAAGAACATGGTATAACCCCACAGTCTGTAAAAAAAGAGGTGCGTGAGCTCATAAGTATATCAAAGGAGGTATCAGGAGTCGGTAAAGGACTTGAAAAAGATATTGAGTCAATGAGTAGAAAAGAGATTACCAGACTTATAGATAATCTTAGCAAACGCATGCACAGGGCTGCGGCAGAGCTTGATTTTGAACATGCGGCAGAACTAAGGGATACTATAGTAGAACTTAGAAAACAGCTTGCCGAGATAGACGGAGGATTATAAGGTGAAGGATAATTTTATTCGTATAAGAGGAGCAAGGGAGCATAACCTTAAGGGAATCGATGTAGATATTCCAAGGGATAAATTTGTAGTTATCACGGGACTTTCGGGTTCGGGAAAATCATCGCTTGCATTTGATACAATATATGCAGAGGGGCAGAGGAGATATATGGAGTCACTGTCCTCATATGCGAGAATGTTCCTTGGACGTATGGATAAGCCTGATGTGGATAATATAGAAGGATTGTCACCGGCAATATCCATCGATCAGAAATCAACTAACAGAAATCCCCGCTCCACTGTTGGAACGGTAACAGAGATATATGATTATTTTAGATTATTATATGCACGAATAGGTGTACCTCATTGCCCTTCTTGCGGTAAGGAGATAAAAAGGCAGACAGTGGACCAGATGGTTGATGAGATTATGAAGCTTCCTGAGAGGACCAGAATACAGCTTCTTGCCCCTGTTGTACGCGGTCGAAAGGGTACTCATGCAAAGATTCTGTCTAATGCTAAGAAAAGTGGCTATGTAAGAGTAATAATAGATGGCAATATGTATGAATTATCTGAGGATATATCCCTGAATAAGAATATAAAGCATAATATTGAGATTGTCGTGGACAGGCTTGTTATAAAAGAAGGAATAGAAAAAAGGCTTGCAGATTCCATTGAGAATGTTATGAAGATAGCTGAAGGTCTTATGATTGTGGATGTAATTGATGGTGAGAGAAAGAACTACAGCGAGAGTTTTTCATGCCCCGACTGCGGGATAAGCATAGAAGAGATAGAACCAAGAAGCTTTTCATTTAACAATCCATTCGGCGCATGTCCGGTATGTAAGGGCCTGGGATTTAAAATGGAGTTTGACCCGGAGCTTCTAATCCCTGATGAATCAATGAGTATAGACGAGGGAGCCATTGCGGTAATGGGCTGGCAGTCCGTTACTGATACCTCAAGTTATACAAGATGCATTATGGACGCGTTGGCTAAGGAGTACGGGTTCAGTCTTTCAACGCCATTTGGCGAATACAGTAAAAAGATAAAGGATATCATACTTTACGGCGCAGACAGGACGGTTAAAGTACACTACAGGGGGCAGAGAGGCGTTGGAGTGTACGATGTTATGTTCGAAGGCCTGATAAAAAATGTGGAGAGAAGGTATCGTGAGACATCATCAGATATAAGCAAACAGGAATATGAAGAATTCATGAAGATTACACCATGCAGGGAATGCGGGGGAAAGAGGCTTAAAAAGGAGGTTCTGAGCGTTACCGTAGGGAACAAGAATATCTCTGAGATAACGGAGCTTCCGGTGCGCAAACTACAAAGGTATATGAATGAGCTTTCACTTAGTGATATGCAGTTAAAAATAGGCGAACTTATATTAAGAGAGATTAATGCGAGAATAGGATTTCTCATGGATGTAGGATTGGACTATCTTACACTTTCAAGGGCAGCAGGAACTCTTTCAGGCGGTGAGGCACAACGTATAAGACTCGCAACCCAGATTGGTTCCGGACTTGTGGGAGTTGCATATATACTTGACGAACCAAGCATAGGACTTCATCAGCGCGATAACGACAAACTCCTTAAAACACTTAATAACCTTAAAAACCTTGGCAATACCCTTATAGTGGTTGAACATGATGAGGATACCATGCGTGCGGCAGATTATATTGTCGATATCGGTCCGGGTGCGGGCGAGCACGGCGGTGAGCTTGTTGCCTGTGGAACAGCGCAAGATATTATGGATTGCCGTAAATCGATAACCGGAGCTTATCTTAGCGGAAGGGAGGTTATACCTGTTCCCGACAAGCGGAGAAAGCCGTCCGGATGGATTACTGTAAAAGGCGCTGCAGAGAATAACCTTAAGAATATTAATGTGAAATTCCCTTTAGGCGTCATGACATGTGTTACAGGAGTTTCCGGCTCGGGAAAAAGCTCTCTTGTAAATGAAATACTTTATAAGGCACTTGCCAAAAGACTTAACCGTGCGCGCACCATACCCGGTAAATATAAGGATATTACAGGTGTAGAGCAACTTGATAAAGTTATAAATATCGATCAGTCTCCAATAGGACGGACACCTCGTTCCAATCCTGCAACATATACAGGTGTATTTGACATGATAAGGGATCTGTTCGCATCGACGCCTGATGCAAAGATGAGAAATTACAAAAAGGGCCGATTTTCATTTAATGTAAAAGGCGGAAGATGTGAGGCCTGCTCGGGTGATGGAATAATAAAGATCGAGATGAATTTTCTGCCTGATATATACGTGCCGTGCGAAGTATGCGGTGGAAAACGCTACAACAGGGAAACTCTTGACGTCAAATATAAAGGTAAAAGCATATATGACGTGCTTGACATGACTGTCGAGGAGGCGCTTCGTTTCTTTGAACCGATACCTGCAGTATACAGAAAAATCAAGACACTGTATGACGTAGGTCTTTCGTATATTAAACTTGGACAGCCATCAACTCAGCTTTCAGGCGGTGAAGCCCAAAGAATAAAACTTGCCACAGAGCTTAGCAAAAGAAGTACTGGAAGGACCATATATATACTTGACGAGCCAACAACAGGTCTGCATTTTGCAGACGTACACAAGCTCATTGACATATTAAAAAGGCTTACAGAAAGCGGTAATACAGTTGTAGTAATAGAGCACAATCTGGACGTGATAAAGACGGCAGATTATATTGTTGATATCGGACCTGAGGGCGGAGACCGAGGCGGAACGGTTATTGCCACAGGAACGCCTGAGGTGATAGCCGATACGCCCGGAAGTTATACCGGAGAATTTTTGAAAAAAATACTGGTTTGACATTTTTAATATCGTCTTATATTATGGAGGTACACGAAGATGGGTAATCATTTTTTTGCAATGATGTCACGAATGAAATACATTAAACGCTGGTCGCTCATGCGTAATTCTGACAGCGAGAATATAAGCGAGCATTCGCTTGAGGTTGCGATGATAGCACATGCGCTCGCCATCATCGCAAAGGTGCGTTTTGGAAAGGATATCAGTCCTGAAAAAGCTGCTCTCATCGGAATGTATCACGACACAACCGAGATTATTACCGGAGATATGCCTACGCCGGTAAAATATTTTAATCCGGATATCAAATCAGCTTATAAGACAGTGGAGGATATTGCCGCCGGCAAGCTTCTTGGCATGCTCCCCGATGATATGAGGGAGTATTACTCCAATCTGTTCTACAAAAATGAAGAGGATGAGTACATCTGGAAACTTGTAAAGGCTGCTGATAAGCTTTCAGCCTTGATTAAATGTATTAAAGAGGAAAAAATGGGCAATTCAGAGTTTGCAAGCGCACATATTTCAACTAAGAAGGCGCTTGATGATATGGGTCTTTCAGAGATTGCGGTATTTGAAGAGGAATTTCTGGATTCATTCAGTCTCACTCTTGACGAGTTACAACAGTAAAAGATATCATGAGAATTGTAGAAAATTGCGCATAAATAACAGATTATACATACGAAAGGATACGGGATATGGAAAAGGAATTAGTAATTGTACTTGATTTTGGAGGCCAGTACAACCAGCTTATAGCAAGGCGCGTCAGGGAGTGTAATGTGTACTGTGAAGTCAGACCATGTACTATGACGATTGAAGAAATCAAGGCACTTAATCCAAAAGGAATAATATTTACCGGAGGACCTAACAGCGTATATGCTTCGTCATCGCCAAAGTATGATAACGAAATATACAGCTTAGGCATACCGATTCTTGGAATATGCTATGGCTCGCAACTCATGGCATACAGCCTGAGCGGCACGGTAAGGACTGCGCCGGTAAGCGAATATGGGCATACCGAGGTTATTGTTGATTCGTCTTCCATATTATTCAAAGATATAGAAACATCCGATCAAAATTCCACAGTATGCTGGATGAGCCATACAGATTATATCGCAGAGGTTCCGGAGGGGTTTAGGGCGACGGCTCATACTGATAATTGCCCGGTAGCTGCTATGGAATGCAGCGACCGCGCCCTGTATGCGACACAATTTCATCCTGAGGTCATGCATACCAAGGAAGGGCTTAAGATGCTTAGGAACTTTGTGTATGATGTGTGCGGCTGCACGGGCAGCTGGAGAATGGACAGTTTCGCTAATCAGGAAATAAAAGCTCTGCGCGAAAAAATCGGAACAGGCAGGGTTCTGTGCGCACTGTCGGGTGGGGTTGACAGCTCAGTGGCAGCAGTTCTTCTTTCAAGAGCCGTAGGAAAGCAATTGACATGCGTATTTGTGGATCACGGCCTTCTTCGTAAGAACGAAGGCGATGAAGTTGAGGCCGTGTTCGGACCAAATGGACCGTACGAGCTTAATTTCATCCGTGTAAATGCGCAGGAAAGGTATTATAAAAGGCTTGCAGGAGTAACCGAACCCGAGGAAAAACGCAAGATAATAGGCGAAGAATTTATCCGTGTATTTGAGGAAGAGGCAAAAAAGATAGGCAGTGTGGATTTCCTGGTTCAGGGGACTATATATCCTGACGTGATTGAAAGCGGACTTGGCAAATCAGCCGTTATCAAGAGCCACCACAATGTAGGAGCTCTCCCTGATGTGGTTGATTTTAAAGAGATAATTGAACCGTTACGTATGTTGTTTAAGGATGAGGTAAGGAAGGTTGGAAGGGAACTTGGCATTCCGGATTATCTGGTTGACAGACAGCCGTTCCCTGGTCCCGGATTGGGAATACGAATTATCGGAGAGGTCACGCCTGAAAAGGTGCGTATCGTTCAGGAAGCGGATTACATATATCGTGAGGAGATTGCAAAAGCGGGTCTGGACGGCGAACTTGGTCAGTATTATGCTGCTCTGACTAATATGCGTTCTGTAGGTGTGATGGGTGATTTCAGAACCTACGATTATGCGGTTGCACTGAGAGCTGTATGTACATCTGATTTTATGACTGCTGAGGCGGCACAGCTTCCGTGGGATGTGCTCGGCAGGGTTACCAACAGGATTGTGAATGAGGTTAAGGGCGTGAACAGGGTGCTGTACGATTGCACCGGGAAGCCACCGGCGACGATAGAGTTCGAATAGTAGCTGCAAGTCTTGGAATCCGCTAAACAAGCGGCTTCCGAGACTTTTCTTTTTGCTCTGCTACTATTTTGCTACTAACCGCAGCTACTCTGTTTCACATCGTTTTGGTGGTAAATTATAAGCTGGCAATTTTCCAGACGCTGCCCGGAAAATCAGATAGCTTTTCTTTTAGGCATCGGGATTACTTTTCCTGATGCTGTTTCTTTTGGTATAGGACCATATGGATGTCCTGCATTGGCATATGCTGTATCCGGAGTAACTGAATCACTTGCCATGTTACCATCATAGGCAATTCCCATAGTTTCAAGCAGCGGATTTCCCATAGGTGGCTCCGGGGTTGGCGTGACACCAACCGTAGCGGCAAGCTGTTCCAGATTGCTGACAAGCTCCTGCTGTTTATGTGGAAACAGGTGGGAGTAGGTGTTCAATGTTGTGGATACCTTTTCGTGTCCAAGCCTGTCTGCGAGGATAAGTGCATCACAGCCCTGATTGATCAGTAAACTGGCGTGCGAGTGGCGGATGTCATGGATACGGATTCGTTTTACACCGGTTGCCTTACAGCCTCTTTCCATCTCGTGAGAGAGAAAAGATTTTGTGATGGGAAAGAGCCTCTCGTTCGGAGTAAGCATATAGCGGGAATCCATATACTCCTGCAGTTCCTGACACAGGAAATCTGGAATCGGAACTTTCCGCTTGCTTTTTCTTGTCTTTGGGGTGGTAATGATATCCTCCCCGTGAAGACGCTGATAGGTTTTGTTAATATCAATCTGTTTTGCAACAAGGTCAATATCAGCAGCAGTAAGTGCCAGAAGTTCTCCTTCACGCATCCCGGTCCAATACAGTACCTGAAAGCAGATATAGGATAGAGGCTTGTCCTTAATGCCTTCACGAAAAGCAATATACTCATTGTAAGTCCAGTAATCCATTTCCTCTGCCTTTGCCTGTCCGATGCTTCCAGCCTGACCACAGGGATTCGTGTTTAGATCGTAGAAGCGTTTTGCGTAGTTAATCATGCAGGTGAGCTGATTATTGATGGTTTTCAGATAAGTTTTGGAATATCCTTTTGAGGAATTCATCAACTGATTCTGCCATCTTCTCACATCGGAAGCCTTGATTTCATTGATTGGCTTCTTGCCAAAGAAAGGCAGGATGTGAGTTTCACAAATATGCTTCTTGGTAAGTATTGTTGACTGCTTCAGGCGGGCGGTCATATCCTCCATATAAAGTTCGTAGAGATTTTGAAAAGTCATATC
>CASFAQ010000061.1 GCA_949292725.1 uncultured Eubacteriales bacterium
CTCAAGCTACCGGACATGCTTTCCACATAAACCGTTGCCTCTCCACCCAATGTCACAGGAAAAGAGGTATCGCCTACGATATCGCCACTAACCTCCAAGGTAGCGAGCGTATCGCTGGCTAGAGCAGGAACTGCAAAGATCACATGTGTAGTTAAGAAAGGCAAGAAGAAGACAACCGTAAGCGGACTTACGATTAAGGTTCGTCAGAGGATTAGCACACTTGATATGCAGAACGCTTCAAGCAAAGCTACTACAAGCACAACCATTAAGGCCGGCGAGAAGATGGTTCTTAAGGCTTCCATCAACAAGAGTGCTTCAGGAAGTACTACTAACCAGACGGTTAAGTGGTCATCAAGTAATTCAAAGGTAGTTAAGGTTGCTAAGAAGAATGTTAATCAGGCAACTATAACAGGTATCTCTAACGGTACCGCTACTATCACCGCAGTTGCAGCACCTAACTCAAAGCAGGATAGAAAGACTGCTACATGTACTGTAACCGTTAAGGGTGAAGCTGCCAAGAACGACAAGACCGATAGTAAGGCTACGGCAACACCAAAGCCAACATATCCACCGGGAGTTGTATATCAGCAGACCAAGTACACTGTAGACAGACCATATAACAACGCTACTAAGAATGGTTATCCACAGCCTGGATACAAGCTTAACAACTTCGCTATCTGGATGATTGGTTTCTATGATAACGAGTACTCAACAAGCGATGAGAAATATATGGCTTATGGTCCTGACCTTACAGATTACAAGGGCGGTCCTGCACTTAATGTAACAGGTGAGTTCATGTATGACGGTATTGACCAGAAGACAGTACTTCTCCAGCTTAACTATACTCAGCCTTCAGATTACCCAATCCTTTGGAAATGGGAGAAGGGCGCTTCCAAAGCCGCTAATGAGTATGCTAAAGAGCTTAAGATAAGTGGAGTTAACGGTTCTGAGAATGTTCCTCACGGAAAGTGGACAGATGTTGATGTAACATTTACTATCCCATCTAACGCTGTTAACGGTGATAAGGATGAAGAGACAGGTAAGAACTTCGGATTATATCTGTACTTCCCTAACAAGCCGGGTGGATCACTTCTCTATGTAAGCAGTAACACATTCCACTTCAGAAACTTCAAGATTGTTGAAAAGAAATAGTCTCATACAATGTTGATTATTTAATGGCGGAGCATATCGCTCCGCCATTATTTATATCCGATAGGGGTGATATCTTTATGAAAATTGTTTTTCTCGAAACTGACACACTTGGAGAAGATATGAACTTTGACAGATTTAATGAACTTGGTCAGGTAACGCTGTACAGGCGTTCATCCCCTGCCGATAATCATCTGAGGATTACCGATGCCGATATAATAGTTGTCAATAAAATCCCTGTAAATGAATCGCTGTTAAAGCATGCTCCAAATGTCAGATTCATAGCAGCATCCGCAACAGGTACTAATAATATAGACTTTACATACACCAACAGCCGCAATATTAAGGTAGCCAATGCCCGCGGCTATTCTACGGATTCCGTGGCACAACACACATTTGCCATGCTGTTCTATCTGTATGAAAAATTATATGCATATGACAATTTCGTAAAAGACGGCAGGTATTCGGATTATCCAATGTTTTCCTGCTTTGTTCCATACTTTAATGAGCTTGCAAATAAAACATGGGGGATAATAGGTCTTGGCACGATAGGCCGTAAGGTTGCGGATATCGCCGGAGCATTTGGCTGTAATGTAATATATTATTCCACAAGCGGCAAGAATATAAGCTCCGACTATGCAAGGTGTGATTACGAGGAACTTCTTAACAAATCAGATATTATATCAGTTCACTGCCCTCTCAATAAGGATACCTTGGGACTCATTGATTCGCATTCGTTTGATATGATGAAACCGTCTGCAATCCTTCTTAATCTTGCCAGAGGTCCCATAATCGACGAAGATGCATTATATAGCGCAATTACGAATGAAAAGATAGCCGGCGCGGGACTTGATGTTCTGTGTACCGAACCCATACCAAAAAGCAGTAATCTGCTTAAAATAAAAGACAGCACAAGGCTCCTTATAACCCCACATATGGCATGGGGGACCAGGGAAGCACGCGCGCGCTGTCTTGACGAAGTGTATTATAATATCAAAGCATTTATTAACGGAAAGGAAAGAAATATTGTAAGAGAATAATTCTATTTTTTCCACTTAAGCTTCTTTACCTTAACCGTACATATCCTGTCCATTTGATATGGACAGGAGCCTATACAGGCCGATTCGAAGGACACATACAGATATCCCTTTCTATACGCAATTCCTTCCATCATCGGAGGCATTGTAATCTTGCCGGTACATTTCTTTAATTCAACCTTACCCTGCGATGATTTGCTCCATTTTACCTTATATCTTTCCATCCTCGATATATAATATTTGCTCGCCGATGAGCTTGTCTGGTTAGAGCGTGATATAATCACCTTTTTCTTACTTATAAATTCAACATCCTGTGTTCTTGACGGTATTTTCATGGTATATTTTCTCCCAAGTACGGGGATTGATTCCTTATTGGCAATCTCATAACCATACATCTTAGTGGATTTTTTTTCCTTATGCTCTCCTACCCACAAAACGTTATTATAATATGATAAGAATGACGCCTGAGTGTCAACAGGTATCGTGGTCTTATAACTTATCTGTACCGAATCCCATCCGAGCGATACGGCATAATTTACATCGCCGATGGTAAAGCAGCTGACGGATGTTCCTGCGGAAATCCATATATTCACCCCATCATACACCAGTCCGCCCACATGATAGGCATCAGGCATTACAAGAGTTGTAATATACTTGCCGGTGCTTCTTTTAACAACATATACTACAGAATTCTCCTCATCATTGGAATCATATGCAGATATAAGAAGATAACTTCCAGCGCTGCATATGGACTGCGTAATCATACCATCAGATGCAAATCCATATACATTGGTATTTATTACACCCGGCATAACGATACTCTTCTTTAAATCTATTTTTTTGGTAAAATCAGAATATTTTTTATAGGTGCCTGATTTTTTAAGCTTCTTATTATTCTTATACACCGCCGCTTTAGTAGAAGTAACGCACACTCCTGTGGTGGTCACCGATATCTCATTGGATGGCTCCGCATAATACTCGACTCCGTTATATGACTTATATGGTACTACGACGAATCTATATCCCGTATTTGTCATAAGATTCATCTGCAGATACTCCGACATGGTTATATCCGTGGTCCTTGATATCTCTGAGAGAAAGCCGTCCTGATTACGCATGTATATGATATAACCGCTTCCTGACGCAACGGTATTCCATGTCAGCCTGACCCTTCCGTCTCCGCCCTTATACTTCTTTATCACGGTAGAATCAGGCGGCGTGGCAGTTATGACCTCAGCAGTGTTATCACACCTTACATCCACATCATTTACAAACGAATATACCATATAAGTGTAACCGCAACCCGCGCTCACTGATGTATCAGTATAGATATTATCACTTATATGTGCAATCTTAACCTGGGCAGTACTGCCCTCAGTCACTCTGTATATCGCATATGATGCATCATCGGAGCTCTTATTCCAGCTAAGCTCTATTCCCGATACCTTAGTGGAATTGACCTTAAGTCCGCTTATGTCATCCGGCTTTGTTCCGGCAGAAAATAACTCCGAAAAATTACCGAGTATTTTTTCCTCGTCCTCATCATATTTAAACGGCCTTATCAGAATGCTTTTACTTACACCCTGTGAAAGCCCGTCAAGTCTGTACTTATTATCCTCTGTTTCATCTATTAGTTCATAACTGTTATAAGCCTCCGACAGAAGCCATATCTCATAGCCTGACGCATCCTCAAGCTTATCCCAGCCAAACTCTGCATAGGTACTGTCATATGATATCATGTGAATATTGCTGATGCGCACCTCGGAAAATGCTATGGATTCCTGAACTTCCTCTGCCTTAACTCCGACTGCATACACCCCATTTGCGGCACAGATAAATAATACCGCCATTATAAGGATTAATCTCACGTATTTATAATATCTCATCTTCTACAACTCCTGTCTTTCTTCCACTTATTCACAGCTACCCTAATATAATTGTTAAATAATGTGTCATTAGTGTGGCTTTTTGTCATAGTAAAGAAATTATGATACAATAGGAGTATTGAAATAAGTTTATGGCATACGGATACGAGGTAACTATAATGGTTGATACACATATCAAAAAAATCGAAGAACTGTCGGTGAATGCATGGCCATCATATAAAATAGAGCTTTACGACAAATGGCTTATAAGGTTTTCGCATCAATACACGTACAGAACCAACTGCGTAGAGCAGATTGGTCAGTCAGAGATACCCATCCCTGAAAAAATAAGCTATTGCGAACAAATCTATTCCGACTATAATACACCCTGTAATTTTAAAATAAGTCCGTTGATACCACAGTCGTTCGATGATATGCTTAAGAGTATGGGCTATGAAAAAAAGCACATTACCAACATAATGACTATGTCGCTTAATAACTACACACCCGTATCAGATACGAATGTATATGTAACAATTGATCATAAAATTACCAACAACTGGATTACGCAGCTTTTTAAACTTAACGGCACTACCAATCCCACACATCTTAGTATTGTGCCCAGTATGTTTAAGGCTATACCAAAGCAGACGATTGCAGCAGGAGTCATGGCAAACGGAAAAATGGCTGCGTCAGGTCTTGGAATACTTGACAGGGATGATCTGGGTATATATGCAATATATACCGACAGCAGCAAAAGAAGATGCGGATATGCAAGAGCAATCTGCGACACTATAATCAGTACAGGAATACGCATGGGCGCGCGTTATTCTTATCTTCATGTCGTATATGGAAACGAACCGGCCATTAGGCTCTATGAGTCACTCGGCTTCAAATACGACTATACCTACTGGTTTCGCTCAAAAAATATGCTGAAAGGAAACTAAAACATTGAAAAAACTACATCTTATAAGATATACATTCACAGTAATAATAATAATAATAATAATGTCAATTATGTCTGTCGCCACGTATGCCTCGGCAAAGGATTACAGCTTTACACAGTATCTGTTATCCGTGCCCGATACATATGTATGCGATTCAAAGAGCATAAGCGGTTATACTTCATTTGTTAAAGATAATATCAGTATTGGAATAAGCGTAAAAAATAATTCATCAGAAGATAATGTGTCAGAATTTACCGAAACACAAATTACAGAGATTGAATCGGAGACCATAGATTCGCTAAATACTAATGCAGGGGAAGGAATCTCTGTTTCATCGCACGCATTAACAACCTTCTCTTCAAATCAATATGACGCGCTTAGAATAATATACGAGGGCAGCACAGAATCCGACGACCGTGTTTATATGGAGGAGTATATCATAACCACATCCGGCTATGTATATACTATCGTTTTCTCTGCAGATAAGGAATCCGACCTTGATAATGATGAGATAGATGCTATTAAAAGCAGCTTTGTGGCAAATGATACTCTTATAACAAAAAGCGAAGCCACAGACAGGGGCTCCGCTTTTGTTATTCTTATTATATCAGCCATAGTCGTGATTGCCTCAGGCATCCTGGCTGTATTGATATTTGCAAGAAAATCCTCGCATTAGTCAATGATCTTGATGCTGTTTATCACAGGCTGGTTAGCAGCTTCCACTGTTCCGTTATCATCTGTAACAGCAGTGTTGGCACATATCTGGTCGACAATCTCAATTCCTGATGTTACATGACCAAATGCCGCATACTGCCCGTCAAGATATGTTCCATCCTGATGCATTATAAAGAACTGTGATGATGCGCTGTCATTTGCTTGTGAGCGCGCCATTGAAATAACTCCTCTTACGTGTGAAATATCATTTTCAACGCCATTGCCTGAAAATTCACCCTTTATATTGGTATCGGAGCCGCCTGTTCCGTTTCCGTTAGGATCACCTCCCTGAATCATAAATCCCGATATGATTCTGTGGAATGTAAGATTATCATAGAAGCCACTGTTGGCAAGATCCATAAAGTTCTGCACCGTAATAGGCGCCGTATCACCATCAAGCTCGACGGTTATAACACCATAATCCTTGATATCAATCTCTGCATGATGTATGCCTACTCCGCTCTTTTTTGCGCATCCCGACAATATAGCTCCGGCTATCAATGCCGCACACATTACAATACTCATCTTTTTCATATTATATGTTCTCCTTTATTTTATTCATGGACGTCATCGCCACGTTATGATTATAACATACAATCTTATGATAATAAACAGTAAAAAACTCTTGCCTTTTTCCTTTATATTTGATATGGTCTTAGATAAGAATATTATATTATACCGGAGGTAAACATATGCAGGATTATGATATTGAAGACGAAGATAACCTCGTAGTGTCGTTGCCTCTTGAAGACGGCACGGAGCTTGACTGCGACGTTATATTAATATTTGAGCTTGAGGGTCAGGATTATGTAGCTCTCTATCCTTGTGACGGCGAGCCTGACGAGGTATATCTTTACAGGTGCACCTATGATGGCGGCGATGATATGGATATTGAGGAAATCGAGGACGAAGCTGAATATGACAATGTAGTTGAAGCATACGAGAGCATTATGGAAGAGGATGAATGGAATGAGCTTTTAGGATATGACGACTAAAGTTCACCGATGAATCTCGAGGGCATAACTGCATGGTTGTACCTGTTTTTTACATAGAACAGGTGCAGCCTTTTTTTTGCACGTGTCATTCCGACATACAGCATTCTTCGCTCCTCTTCCAACTTTTCATCCGTGTTTGACATTTTATGCGGTATTATATTTTCATTTACGTCAATGATAATGACATTATCGAATTCCAGACCCTTTGAACCGTGAAGCGTCATCATATTTATCCCCATGGCGTCATCATTATTCCCCTGCCTATGCCATCTTTCGTATTCGCCGACTGAATCCATCCAGTCCACATACCTGTCATACCCGGCTGAAAGCGTACATATCTGTTCAAAAATTTCCATATAATTATCATATGGTATATTCCTGTATTCGGCGTACTCCCTAAGATAATCCGAATATCCGATTACTTTCTGAATATAGCGAAGTCCTTTTGCCGGTTTCATCATGGCTATATCATGTATGTCCTGCTGCATCTGATATATCCGCTCCTTCATCCACGGCCTATCCTCATATATCTTTGCAATTTCATCATAGTCGGGTTTGTTCATGACAATGGCGTCTCGTGACAGGTATCTTCTAGGCTTATTCATTATCCTCAAAAAATCCTCCATATTACCATATCCGAGAGCAAGTTTAATATAAGCGAACATATCCTTTGCAATAAAATGCTCGTATACATTAGGCACGCCTTCCTTAAGCCTGACCGGTATATTGTGCTCAATGAATCTGTTTATAAGAGGCTGTGGCTGCATATTCGTCCTGTATAATATGGCTATATCCTCAGCTCCCGCGCCGCCCTTAAGGTACCTGTCAACAAGCATACAGACCTTGCCGTATTCATCTGAAAGAGTATCAAATGCCCTTATATCAATATCATCGCCCGCTTCCTTATAAGGTATTATTTTTTTATCAAATCTCATTTCATTATGCCCGATAAGGTTTGAGGCTGCCCTCATAATGTTACCGCTGCATCTGTAATTAGTTCCGAGTATTATCCTCTTTGCATCAGCATAGTGCGCAGCAAACTGTTTCATAAATGCAGGGCTTGCTCCCCTGAAGCCGTATATAGCCTGGTCGTCATCACCGACTACAAAAATATTCTTATCGGGCCCGGCAAGCATCTTTAGAATATCATATTGTATATCATTTATATCCTGAAACTCATCAACGAGAATATATCTGAAACGTTTCTGCCATTTGTCAAGGATGTCCTTTCTTGCTGCAAAAAGCTCATAGGTATATATCATCATATCGTCGAAATCTATTTTTCTTTTACTCTTCAGATATCTGTCATATTGATTATAAATATACCTGAATTGCTCTACGGGATATTTGATAGAATAATAGCTGTCTATATCATATCTTTTCGATTTCACAAGACTGATATCATTGATCATGTCTGCAACAATATCTTTCTCAGAATAATTATCAGAATTAAAGCGCATTACCGCATTTAATATTAC
>CASFAQ010000062.1 GCA_949292725.1 uncultured Eubacteriales bacterium
GCTTCAGGAGAGCGTCAGGAAGATTAAGTTCAACAGAGAGATGGGTGAGCGCTATATGTTGTTACAGGAGCTGTTAAGGGAAGAAAGGAATCTAGGCATTGCCGAAGGCAGGAATCTTGGAATCGCTGAAGCTGTTATCAATCTTCTGTCATTTATCGGGGAAGTGCCAGATGATATAATTGACAGGGTGATGGCGGAGGATGATGCCGATAAGATGTCAGAGTATCTCAGGGTGGCAGCAAGGGCTGACTCAGTCTGCGCATTTCGCAGAGAAACCGGGTTATAGGATTTGTATATAATAATCTTTTTAATCTAACATATCAGGCGTGATGAGCATGCTAATCTAGCAGTCATTAACTGTGCCGAATCGGCACGCACCAGAGAAGCGGCAGGGGAATTTCTGTATTAAAATATCATAACTATTGTGAGTTAATATATTTATTAAAGAAACATAATAATATCTAGTTGACAATTAAAGCCCCTCGGAAGGAGGCTGTTATGAAAAAAACATTTTAAAAACAATTGTGATGATATTGTTTATGGTGTTAGGTGGTTTTGTTTAAAAAAAATGATGCAGATGCAAAGGAATGCCGGATATATCGTGCACAGATAATGTATGATACAGATACAATTAAATTTCCGAATGAGATAAACGGAATAGCTGTAACTAAAATCGGCGCCACCTCCCTTCCTATGTATTCCGGCGAGCCGGATTCCAATGTGTATTTTATACAAAAACGTCGCCACATCAAGAGCAAATCCGCCCAAATATTACTATCGTTCTAAACTATATTCTATATCAATACACATTTGCATCGTTCCATTATAAAAGGGTGAAAGAAAATAGTTTTCATTGAAATTAAAACCTCTGTGTAGTATAATGTTGACTGCTGTTTTGGGGTTCCTGTTTGAAAAGTAACTGAAAATGGAAAAAGAGTTTGGAGGGATGAAAAATGTCCCTAAAATTGGTTTAGTAATTTGTGTAGTAAAATAAATCAGAAAGGCAGAAAACCTGTAAAATCAGGGTTTCTGGATAGGTATAAGAAAAAATGAAACTAGGTATCGTAGGTTTGCCAAATGTAGGCAAGAGCACGTTATTCAATTCACTGACTAAAGCGGGTGCGGAGTCAGCCAATTATCCATTCTGTACCATAGACCCCAATATAGGTGTTGTTCCGGTGCCGGATGAGAGGCTTGACGTATTGGCAAAAATGCATAATTCAGCAAAGGTTATTCCGGCGGTGATAGAATTTGTTGATATTGCAGGACTTGTAAAGGGGGCTTCAAAGGGCGAAGGTCTTGGAAATCAGTTTCTTTCAAACATACGTGAAGTGGATGCGGTTGTGCATGTTGTAAGATGTTTTGAGGACAGCAACATAGTACATGTGGACGGTTCGATTAATCCGATAAGAGATATTGAGACAATTAATCTGGAACTCATTTTTTCAGACCTTGAGATCATAGAGAGAAGAATATCCAAGACCGTAAGGGGAGCAAGAAATGATAAGAAGCTTGCAAAGGAACTTGCATTTCTTGAAAGAATAAAAGCATTTCTTGAAGAGGGCAAACCTGCCAAGACTCTTGAGGTTACTGATGATGACGAAAAACTCTGGATGTCAGAGTATAATCTGCTTACAGATAAGCCGGTAATATATGCGGCAAATGTCGCAGAAGACAGCCTTGCGGATGACGGCGAGAGCAATTCCATGGTAGCGCAGGTCAGACAGTATGCTAAGGATGAGGGTCAGGAAGTATTTGTAATCTGTGCGCAGATAGAGCAGGAGATTGCAGAGCTTGATGATGAAGAGAGGAAAATGTTCCTTGAGGATCTGGGACTTGAGGAATCAGGACTTGAAAAGCTCATTAAGGCAAGCTACAGTCTTTTGGGTCTTATAAGTTATATTACATCAGGCGAAACGGAAACAAGGGCATGGACGATAAAGAAAGGAACGAAGGCTCCACAGGCAGCAGGAAAGATTCACTCGGATTTCGAGCGTGGATTCATCAGAGCCGAGGTTGTGCCGTATGAGGCGCTTCATGAGCTGGGAAGCATGACTGTCGCTAAGGAGAAGGGTCTTGTACGTTCGGAGGGAAAGGAATATGTTATGCAGGACGGAGATGTGGTCCTTTTCCGCTTTAATGTATAGGATTTTCGGGTAGAACAGAACAAAAAATAAAAACAATAAAAAAATCACTGACCACAAGAAGTTGTGTATAAACATAATTCTGACACAATTTCTTGTGGTTTTTGCGTAATTTGTCATAAAGAGCCCGAAAAATCGGGCTTTTTTTATGAAAATTCCTCTTGATTAATTCCCAAAAATAATCTAATATTAATATGAAAGTGGTGGAAAGTGGCGTAAAGTGGATAATTAATGATGAAAAGTGGTGAGATTGGGCAATATGTTTTCGGGAGAGTATTTTCATTCTATTGACAGCAAGGGGAGAGTGATAGTACCTGTTAAGTTGCGGGAAGCGCTTGGCGAGAGCTTTGTGGTTACGGTCGGACTTGACGGGTGTCTTTACATGTATTCCGGCGAAGAATGGAATGCTTTTGCGGACAAGCTTAAGACATTGCCTGAATCAAAGAAAGAGACCAGACAGATTCAAAGGTACTTTTTTGCAAGAGCGGTAACATGTGAGCTCGATAAACAAGGACGAATACTTATTCCTGCGAAGCTCAGGGAACATGCGAAGCTTGTTAAGGAAGTGGCGTTCATAGGTCTTTTATCAAAGGTTGAGATATGGGATAAGGAAACATGGGACAAGCTTGATAAGGACAATGAGGCTGATATTGCAGATAAGATTGATGAATTTGAACTTATATTCTGATGCCTGAGATGGAAGGTTTTTGATATGGAACATGAATTTGAACACATTTCAGTGATGCTTAATGAATGTATTGACGGTCTGAATATCAAGCCGGACGGAGTATATGTGGACGGCACGATGGGCGGAGCGGGTCATTCGTTTCATATTGCACAGAGGCTTTCTGATAAGGGAAAGCTTATCGCAATAGATCAGGATAAGGATGCAATAGCTGCCGGTACAAAAAGACTTTCTGAATATGCCGACCGTGTAAGAATTGTAAGAAGTAATTTTTCATACATGAAGGACATTATAAAGAAAGAGAAAATCGCCGGTGTAGACGGAATTCTTTTGGACCTTGGGGTCTCGTCATACCAGCTTGATACTCCGGAAAGAGGCTTTACATACCGCGACGAGTCGGCACCGCTTGATATGCGCATGGATGAGCGTCGTGACATGACTGCTAAAGATATAGTAAACGATTATACGGAAGAGGAATTGAGAAGAGTTATCAGAAATTACGGCGAGGACAAGTACGCATCAAGAATTGCAAAAGAGATAGTAAATGAAAGAAAGATAAGAAGCATAGATACAACGGGAGACCTTGTGAGGATCATAAAGAAGGCCTACCCGCAAAAGGAACTTCATAAGCCGGGACATCCGGCCAAAAAGACTTTTCAGGCTATAAGGATAGAGCTTAATGATGAGCTTAATGTTCTTGAAGAGAACCTAAGAGACATGATCGGTATACTTAACGAAGGTGGAAGAATATGCGTTATCACATTTCATTCCCTGGAGGATCGAATCGTAAAAAATATCTTCAGGGAATGTGAGAATCCATGTATCTGCCCGGATGATTTTCCGGTATGTGTATGCGGCAGAACGTCGCTTGGAAGGGTGATAACGAAGAAACCGACAGTACCGTCGGAGGAGGAACTGGCATATAACAAAAGGTCACAGAGTGCCAAATTAAGGGTGTTTGAAAGAAGGAGATAAGTATGGCTGACAGAATGAATTATTCGTATTACACAGACGGAAGCGCAGCAAGAAGAATAGAAGAAAGACCCGAAAGATATACAGAAGAAGCATCCGGGTACAGTAAAAAATATTCGGCAATACGCAGAAGAAGACTGAATGCTATTTCGGTATTATTTACTGCGGCGGCAATCGTTGCCAGCATGTATCTGTGTATAAGCTATATTATGTCGTATTCCAATATTACCGCCATGACTAAGGAAATTGCATCCCTTGAAAGTCAGATTTCTGAGATTAGGGCTGACAATGAGGAGGCATATAAGGAGATAGATACATCTGTTGACCTTGAAACAGTATACAATAAAGCGACAAAGGAGTTTGGAATGGTTCCTGCCGATAAGAACCATGTCTACAAATACAAAAATAAGAAAAGCGACAGGGTAATACAATATTCTGACATACCGGAATGATTACATAACCGGGCATGTTACAGAAGGTGAAGTATAGATGAGAAGAAGAGAGCCGGTTAAAAAATTTAATTTAAATATGAAGAAATCACTTATATTTGTGATGCTTATTTCTATGTTGGTTTTCTGGGTCTTATATTCAGGATTTTTTTCATTATTGAAAATGACAGCGACAGGTACAGAAAAAAAGTGCTGTCGCAGCAGACGTACGTAAGCAGCAACATTTTATATAAGCGTGGTGAGATCAGGGACAGAAACGGCACTGTCCTTGCTGTCAGTATAAAGGTATATGATCTTGTAATATCCCCTAAGGATATTACCGGAGAGTCTGACAGCAGCGTAAGCAGCGAGCAGGCCGAGGCCAATATGGACTTTACCCTGCAGACCCTTGTAAGCTGTTTTGGACTCGACAGAGGAGAGTTAGAACAGATTATAAGTGAGAATCCCGAATCACAGTACCGCGTCATAAGCTCCAAAAAGGGAATGACACAGGATGAGATACAGAGCTTTTTGGATGCTCAGGAGAGTGCAAAGGAAAGCGCTAAAGATAATAAGGAAGCGCCTCAGATAAAAGGAGTATGGTTCGAAGAAAGGTATGCAAGAAAATACCCTCTAGGACATATCGCATGCAATGTAGTAGGATTTACTGACAGAAATGGCGAGGTTGGAACGACTGGCATTGAGAATGTGTATGATGATGAGCTTACGGGCAGTTACGGAAGGGAATACGGATATTTCGACGCTGAGCTTAATCTTCAGAGAACGATAATACCGGCGGTGGATGGCAATAATATCGTATCCACCATAGACGCCAATGTGCAGCGAATAGTTGAAAATCAGATTAAGAAGCTGATGACTGATATGGGTGCCCAGAACGTTGCCGTTATGATAATGGATCCGAATAACGGCGAGGTAATTGCAATGGCTTCCGATAAATATTATGATCTGAATGATCCGTGGGACCTTACGGCACTGTATTCAGAAGAGGAAATTGCACAGATGAGCGAAAAGGAGCAGTCAGATGCACGAAGCTCGCTATGGATTAATTTCTGTGTAAATCACACATATGAACCCGGGTCCACATTTAAGCCGTTTATAGTTGCAGCCGCACTTGATGAGGGAACCACTAACCCCAATATGGTATATACCTGCAATGGTAAAATGCAGGTAAGCGACTACGAGATCGGGTGTGCCAACAGAGTGGCGCATGGAGCGGTAACTCCTAAGACGGCGCTTATGGAATCGTGCAACGTATCGCTTATGCAGATAGCGGCACAGCTTGGAAGAACACAATTCTACAGATACATGAAGCTGTACGGATTTGGAAGCAAGACGGGTATTGACCTTGAGGGGGAGGAAACCGGCATCATACATTCCGAAGATGGTCTTAACACGGTCGAACTTGCCACTAGCAGCTTTGGACAGACGCAGAATGTCACCATGGTTCAGATGCTCTCCGCATTCTGTTCTCTGATAAACGGTGGTTACTATTATGAACCACATGTTGTTAAAGAGATAATAAATGAGCAGAATGCCGTTGTGCAGAGAAATACGGGGGATGTTGTTAAGAATACCATTACAGCTAATACAAGCGGCCTGATACGCGAGTATCTTAAGGCGACCGTCGAGTCAGGTACTGCCACTCCGGCACAGGTAAAGGGATATGATATTGGAGGTAAGACGGGTACCGCCGAAAAACACGGAGAAAATCAGGAGGGCAATTACATAGTTTCATTCATGGGCTTTGCACCTACGGATGATCCGCAGATGGCGATATATGTTCTTATAGACCAGCCTGCAGTGGAAGACCAGTCGCATTCTGCATATGCCACTGAATTTGCAGCAAAAATCATGAATAAGGTACTGCCATTCCTTGAAGTATATAAGGATTCTTCGGCACAGGCAAATACAGAATAAGACGTGCAGACAGATAATACAATTTAATAATAACATTATTTGAGGCAATTATGTTAACTGCATCCGGCTCAAGAGACAGGAATCTTAAGACATTTCAGAGGCAGTCCGCACTATTTGTTATGGTTATAATAGTATTATGCGCAGTATTTCTGTGCGGGAGACTGGCGTATATAATGATAAATCAGGCTTCACATTATGGAGTGCTGGCAAAAGAGCTTCATGAAAGAGAGAGGGCAATAAAGGCAAAACGCGGAGTCATATATGACAGATGCGGTAATGTCATTGCCGGCAATGTTTCTGTTTCGACAATATCAGTTATACATAGTCAGATAGAGGACCCGCAGAATGTTGCAGAGGTGCTGGCAAAAGAGCTTGGACTGGACGTGGATGAAGTAAGAGAACGTATAGACAGGGTGACCTCGCGGGAGAAGATAAAATCCAACGTGCCCAAGGAGATATCTGACAGGATAAGGGAGTATAATCTCTCAGGCGTCATGGTTGACGAGGATTATAAAAGATATTATCCGTATGGTACGCTTGCCTCGCATGTAATTGGATTTACCGGAGCGGACAATCAGGGAATAATAGGTCTTGAGGTTACATATGATAAATACCTGCAGGGTAGGGATGGGGCAATACTTACGCTTACCAATGCAAATGGTATTGAGATAGAAAATGCAGCAGAGGACAGACTTGAACCCGTAAGCGGCAACAGCATGATACTATCGCTTGATGTAAACGTACAACAGTATGCGGAGCAGGCGGCACAAAAGGTTATGGAACAAAAGTCTGCAAAGGCTGTAAGTATCATCGTTATGAATCCTGATAACGGCGAGATATACGCCATGGTGAGTACGCCCGAATTTGATCTTAACAAACCATTTGTACTTCCCTCAGGTAAGAGCGCATCCTCCACGGATGAGAAGGATATGGATGAGCTTAATAATATGTGGAGGAACCCATGTATAAGCGACACATATGAGCCGGGTTCCACATTTAAGATAATTACTGCGGCGGCGGCGCTTGAGGAAGGCGTTGTAAATCTTACCGACACATTCAGTTGCCCGGGATATATAGCAGTCGAGGACAGAAAGATAAGATGCCATAAGGTACAGGGTCACGGGAGCGAAACTTTTGTGCAGGGTATTATGAACTCATGTAACCCTGTATTCATAACCGTGGGACAGAGGCTTGGAGTGGATAATTTCTACAGATATCTTGAACAATTTGAGGTTCTGAAAAAAACAGGCGTTGACCTTCCGGGTGAGGCGGCAACCATAATTCACAAAAAGGAAAACGTGGGCGCCGTGGAGCTTGCGACAGTTTCGTTTGGCCAGTCGTTTCAGATAACTCCTCTAAGACTTATGGCAAGCGCATCGGCAATAGTAAACGGAGGACGCAGCATCGTACCTCATTTTGGAGTGGGAATCACTGATGATACGGGAACGTACATCAAAAAAATAGAATATGACACAAATAATAATATTGTATCAGAGGAAGTGTCAAAGACCATGCGAAGCCTTCTTGAGGCAGTTGTTTCTGAAGGAACCGGAAAAAAGGCGTATGTGGAGGGATATCATGTGGCCGCTAAAACCGGAACGTCAGAGAAGCTTCCAAGAAGCAGTAATAAATACATAGCCTCATGCCTTGGTTTTGCTCCGGCAGAGAATCCGAAGGTCATGGCGCTTGTTCTTATAGATGAACCCGAGGGCATATATTACGGTGGAACGATAGCTGCTCCGGTCATATCGGAGCTTTTGGATTGCATCCTGCCTTATATGGGTATTGAGAAGGATTGATTATCGGAGGATAATATTTATGTGCTATACAGGTGATGATA
>CASFAQ010000063.1 GCA_949292725.1 uncultured Eubacteriales bacterium
ATGTATAATCCTTTGAGACTTATATATATGGGTGGTTATAATCACGGCGTTATTGGATTCTTGTTTGCACAGTTTTATCCTTTTCTTCTTGTCATTCCGGCTTCTTTTGCGTATTTTGCTGATAAGAAGAGTCGTGCGATAGTATTCCAGCAGGCAAGAACAGACAGAAAGAGTTACTATATCAGTAAGAGTATATCTGCTTTTCTGGCTGCTTTTATCATATATGCACTGCCGTTATACATAGAGCTTGTACTTAATATTCTGGCTTTTCCGGTTAGTCTTAATATATCATTGGATTCGGATAATGGCAATGTATTAGAGCTTGTTCATAGTGATGGAATACAGAAATATCTGTTTTCTGATTTATGGATATATAATAAGCTTTTATATATTATCATAATGATTGCATTATTGGGAATTTTGACGGGTCTGTTGGCGGTTTTTGCTCAATGTATATCCATGGTTTTTAGATTCAGGTATGCGGTATTTATATTCCTGCCGGTATATATTCTGCTTTTTTCCATAAAAAAGGTGTTAGGAGGAATAGAATCGCTCGAATGGTCCGCCAATTATTTTGAGTACATATTAATAGCGGATCCCACTACGGGAAGTTCAGTGGTTTACGTTACTTTTATGCTTATATTGGCTGTGCTAGATGCTTCTATGATTGCTTATATGATACGGAAGGATGAGATAGTTTGACGTTATTTGATGTAATTAACAGGTTGGGATTTAACAGTTTTGATATTCACGAGACCGCTATGATCGAATTCATAATATATTATTTTCCCATGCTTATATTTCAGGCTATTATGGGAACGTATATATATAGGCATTTTTGCTCTGCCAGTGTATATTATTTTAGCAGAGTGCAGTGCAGAATCAGATGGTATGTAAGAGAAGCTGCAACGTTGTTTTATATGGTAGTTATATATCTGATTATTGTTGTAGCCATTACTGCGGCAATTGCAGCCTTAGGTGGGGGAGTAAGCATTACATATGACTCAGTTATTCTTTTTATATACTATATCATAATACACTCCCTGTGGTTGTATTCATTTACACTTTTAATAAATGTGTTGTCGGTGAAATGCGGAAGTACGAACGCGTTTGCATGTAATCTGGGATTTCAGGCGCTATGCATGCTGTATTTTGTTGTATTGAAGAATTACCTTGAGTTTTCGGATGTGAATAATATAGGCGGCAGGGTTGTGGCGCTTAAGATTAATCCGATATCGCATATTGTTCTCCATTGGCACAGCAGCATGTTTGATTCTGTAAATGAAAAATTAAATTCATTTGCTATTGATTTTGATCTGAACGAGTCGGTAATAGTGTGTCTGTGTATCGCCGTCGCCATATCAGTTACGAGCGGGATTATAATCAAAAATCAGGAATTAATTGTGATAAACAGAGAGTCAGGAGGTACTGTATGAAACTGGAAGCTGTTAATATTTCAAAGACAATTAAGAATAAGAAAATATTATCGGATGTGAGCCTGTCGCTTGATAGTGGCAATATATATGGATTTACCGGAAGAAATGGTTCGGGAAAGACCATGCTCTTTAGAGCGTTGTCGGGACTGATGAAGATTGATTCCGGCACGGTGATATATGATGGAAAGGTTCTGCACAAGGATATCGAAGTGATTCCGCGCCTTGGCATAGTTCTTGAGAATGCCGGACTGTATACGGAGTTTTCAGGTTTTAAGAATCTTAAAATGCTTGCAAAGCTCAATAATCTTGTAGGAGATAAGGAAATAATTGAGGCAATAGAAAGGGTGGGGCTTGATCCGTATGATAAGAGAGCTGTAAGAAAGTACTCGCTTGGTATGAAGCAGAGGCTTGTTATAGCGCAGGCTATAATGGAAAAACCCGACGTCATTATGCTGGATGAACCCACCAATTCCATTGATGAGAATGGCGTTTGGCTCGTAAGAGATATAATCAATGAAGAAAAGAAAAGGGGAGCGCTTATACTGCTTGCAAGTCACAGCAAGGAAGATATAAGTATACTTGCGGATAAAGTATTTCATATGAAAAACGGAGTCATAGATGATGAACCGGAGGTGGGATGATGAAGAAGGGGATTCTTACTACAGTGGCTGTAACGGTCATACTTATAATTGCTGCATTTATATGCAGAGCATCCTTTACTCATTATGACAGTCTTGAACCGTTCAGGGTAACGCTTATTAATGACGACATTGTGGAAATGGTTAAAAATTCTGTCAAAAAAGCGATAGGAGAAAGCAGTAATATCGTTAAGGTAAAATGTACATCCGAGGTTATTCTTTCCGACAGTTATATGAGACAAAGGGCAAAGGTGGTTCATGTATATGATGGCAGTGATGTTACAGAGGGCGAGGAAATATATATCTCACCATATAGCTCATGTATATTTGAGGATTATATGAGCATTAACATGGGATTTACGAATGCTATGACGCCGGATGAAGAGTATCTTGTGTTCCTGGAGTCTCCGGTTAAACTGGTAGATGATGACTATTCGGTATACAGAACCACGGAATCCATTATGAGCATGATTTTTTCCTTTACGGATCATGAGAATATTGTACCCGATGCACAGGAAGTGGACGAGATATACACTGTAGAATACAGTGCTGTAGAGAATAATGAGTTTTTTGTAAGCTCAAAGGAAATTGATGATGAGATGAAGATATTAAAGGCTGATATAATGGAGAAATTTCAGGATTGACCACTTGACAACACGCATACACAGATACTAAACTTATATCAAAACGATTGGAGATATAATCATGGAGAACATGTATGCAGAGACTGCTGTAAAGCGTGCGAACACACCTATGTCGATTGCATTAAGAGCTCTTATTGTAGCTGCGATAATATTTACATTTTTCTTTGCCTCGATTACGGGTAGCAGAATATTATTTGCGCTTGGAGCTGTAGCGGCATGTCTGATAATATGGTTGTGGCCACGCTTTAATGTCGAGTGGGAATATATATTTGTGGATGGACAGCTTGATTTTGATACGATATCAGGAGGAGAGAAACGTAAGACCAAACTCCGAATAGATTTTGACGAGGTTGAGGCGGTAGCGCCGCTTAAGTCCCATGCGCTTGACGCATACAGGCATTATAAGGTCAGAGACTATTCTTCGTTAAGAAAGGATGCCGATATATATGTTGTGGTTGTGAAGATCGGTGAGGAGGGACTGAACCAGATATATTTTGAACCGAATGAGAAGATGTTAACTACGATGAAGAATAAGGCTCCGAGAAAGGTTATGCTGTATTAGGGCGTATCCGGACAGCAAAATTTTATAATGTATTTACTTGACTATCATGTGAAATAGCCTTATACTTTTGAGAAATACTTTTTCACATTTAGGAGGAATAATAATGGGCACAATTATTGGTGAGGGCATTACATTTGATGATGTGCTGTTGGTACCCGCTTATTCAGAGGTTACCCCTAACATGGTAGATCTGTCTACCTGGCTTACTAAGAAGATCAGACTTAATATTCCTATGATGAGCGCCGGAATGGATACAGTCACCGAACACAGAATGGCGATTGCGATGGCAAGACAAGGTGGAATTGGTGTTATACATAAGAATATGTCTATGGAGCAGCAGGCGCAGGAAGTTGATCAGGTTAAACGTTCGGAGAATGGAGTAATAACCGATCCTTTTTATCTTTCGCCTGATAATACTCTTGAGGATGCCAATAATCTTATGGCTAAGTTCAGAATATCAGGAGTGCCTATAACTCAGGGACGTAAGCTCGTTGGTATTATTACCAACAGAGACCTCAAATTTGAAACGGATTTTTCCCGCAAGATAAAGGAAAGGATGACCTCGGACGGACTTATTACTGCCAAGGAGGGCATAACTCTTGATGAGGCAAAGGAGATACTTTGCAAGGCAAGGAAGGAAAAGCTTCCTATAGTTGATGAGGAGGGCAATCTTAAAGGGCTTATCACGATAAAGGATATCGAGAAGCAGATCAAGTATCCGCTCTCAGCCAAGGACTCGCAGGGAAGGCTGTTATGCGCTGCAGCAGTAGGTATTACTAATAATATTGCAGACAGAGTGGCTGAGCTTGTGTCCGCAAAGGTGGATGCGATAGTCATCGATACTGCGCACGGACATTCTGCCAATGTGCTTAAAACCATCCGTATGATAAGGGATAAGTTCGTTGATGTTCAGATTATAGCTGGCAATGTTGCTACCGGAGCAGCTGCAAAGGCCCTTATTGAAGCGGGAGTTGATGCAGTTAAGGTTGGTATTGGTCCCGGCTCAATATGTACTACGCGTGTTGTCGCAGGTATTGGTGTTCCGCAGATTACTGCCATTATGGATTGCTATGATGTTGCCAGAGAATATGATATACCGATTATTGCGGATGGTGGAATAAAATATTCGGGCGATATGACCAAGGCTATTGCCGCGGGTGCGAATGTATGTATGATGGGAAGTATATTTGCAGGATGTGATGAGAGCCCGGGAAGTTTTGAATTATATCAGGGAAGAAAGTATAAGGTATACAGAGGAATGGGTTCCATTGCTGCCATGGAGAATGGAAGCAGGGACAGATATTTCCAGACGGAAGCCAAGAAGCTTGTTCCGGAAGGAGTGGAAGGACGAGTATCATATAAGGGAACGGTGGAGGATACCGTATTCCAGCTCCTGGGTGGAATACGTGCCGGAATGGGATACTGCGGAACTCCTACTATTGAAGAACTTAAGCAGAATGGAAGGTTTGTCAAGATATCTGCAGCGTCGCTTAAGGAAAGCCATCCTCACGACATACAGATTACAAAGGAAGCTCCTAATTATAGTGTGGAATAATTTATGACCGAAAGATATTATTCGAAAAAATACAATAAAAGAATAATACGTAAGCAGACGCTGGGGATAAAAAGAATTTTTGTGCTCAGCGTCTGTATACTTTTGGTTATATTTATTTTTGCATTTATAGTTAACAGGATTTCGAATAATCGCAGCAGCGCTGTTATCGAGGTCAGACCTATAGATGTTCTCACAGATTATCTGGAACCTAATGAGTACTCAAGACCACAGAAGCGCCTAAAGAAAGTGAATGGTATAGTAATTCATTATACGGCCAATCCCGGTTCAGACGCCCTTGATAACAGGAATTATTTTAACAATCTTCCCGATATCAATGTAGGAAGGGATAATCTCATATATGCAAGCAGCCATTATGTAATAGGTCTTGACGGGTCGATTGTCCAGTGTATTCCGTTGGATGAGATAGCGTATGCGTCCAATGAAAGAAATAAGGATACGATATCCATAGAATGCTGCCATCCCGACGAAACCGGGATGTTTACAGATGCAACATATGATTCGCTTATCAGACTTACTGCATGGCTTTGCGAACAGTATAATATAGGCAGCGATAATATTCTGAGACATTATGACGTTACGGGCAAGGACTGCCCAAGATATTATGTCAGACACAAGAAGAAATGGGAACAGCTAAAGGACGACGTTATGCAGTATATTAACAATCTAAAGGTGTAAAGTTATATCCTTTCCGCAAGGTATATATGGCCTGAAAGATACTCCTGAGGATCTTAGCATATTCTTTGCGGCAATGGTAGAATCTGTTTCCGAATATTTGTCGCTTAAGTATATTATTTCGATAATTCCTGATTGTATAATGGCTTTTGTGCATTCGTTGCACGGAAACAAAGTTGTGTATATTCTGGAACCGCGAAGACTTGCGCCCCTGTAATTAAGAAGGGCGTTAAGTTCTGCGTGACACACGTAGAGGTATTTGGTTTCAAGCGGCGAACCCTCTCTTTCCCACGGGTATTCATCATCACTGCATCCGATAGGCATACCATTGTAACCTACGGAAAGAATCTTGTTATCCTGGCTGACTATGCATGCCCCTACGGAAGTCGAAGGGTCCTTGCTCCTTTCGGCCGACAGCAGGGATATGCCCATAAAATATTCATCCCACTTAAGATAATCCTGTTTTTTCATAATATTCGTCTCCGTGTTAGTAATTAAATAGAGCCGCTACTTATGTAACAGCTCTTTGATATATCGTAAGTAATTAAGCTAATTTATTAACAGCAACCGTGAGTCTTGAAATCTTTCTTGATGCTGTATTCTTGTGGTATATACCTTTTCGCTGAGCTTTATCAATCTCTGAAATTGCATTCTTCAATGCAACAGCAGCCGCTTCAGAGTCTTTTGCAGCAATAGCAGCGTCTACCTTTTTAATAGCTGTCTTAACTTTTGATTTGATTGACTTATTCCTCTCGGCCTTAGTCCTGTTAACTATTATCCTCTTCTTTGCAGACTTAATGTTAGCCATGTTCACACCTCCTATGTATATGAATTCATAAGCGGCATGTAGGGAGACACGTAATCCTACTTATGCACACCTAAGTATTTTAGTATAAACGTGTATGCGTGTCAACACTTATTTATATAAAATTGCTGTGAATAGTATTTTTTTATTTGCATAGAATGTATGGTACGGGGTGATTTGATTGGTAGAAAGAAGGACAGACCTTGCGCTTGAAAGACGGGAAAGTTTTCCCGGGGATGATGTTGAGATAAAAGGTGTTTCCCTTGAAAAGGAACAGATAGTGATAGATGAAAAAAGCAATCTCAGGCTTAATGTATCCACAGTAAGGATATTAAATGATGAGGGCGCCCAAAAGATGGGAAAGCCAAAAGGTAATTATATTACACTTGAGACCGGAGATGTATGCGGACTGTCAGAGGAGGCTCTTGAGAAAATAGAGGATGTGGTTGCAGATAACATAAAAGAACTTGCAGGGATGCTCTCGGAGCAACGTGTAATGGTTGCAGGGCTTGGTAACAGACATGTAACTGCCGATTCCCTTGGACCTCTGGTAGTCGATGAACTTGATATTACGGGTCATCTGGCGTGTGAATACGGCGCTGAATTTCTAAGAAAAATAGGCATGGGAGAGGTATATGGAGTTGCACCCGGTGTTATGGCTCAGACAGGAATGGAGGCGGCATGGGTGCTTGAGAGTCTTACGGATGCCGTAAAGCCTGATGTTCTCATAGTTATAGATGCGCTTGCGGCTCGTTCGGCAGGCAGAGTCGTTACAACGATTCAGATAACGGATACCGGAATTAATCCGGGCTCGGGAGTCGGCAATCACAGAATGGGTATCAATGAGGAAAGCATCGGCATAAAGGTTATAGCGATAGGTATACCAACAGTGGTGGAAGCAGAAGTCATTGTGTCGGACAGGATAGAAGAATTCATGAGAAAGCAGGGCTTTGGTGATGATGAGATACAAAGCTTTATCATTAATATGGGAGAACCTGCGATAAAAAATATGTATGTTACCCCGAAAAATATAGATGAGACGATACGTAATATGTGCGAGCTGGTAGCAATGTCTATTAATAAATGCATGAGGATATAACATTGTAGGAGGCCTGTATGTATAATATTAGAACGGATAAGATTATTAAGGTGACGGCGGGGGTTGTTATAATTGCTCTTATGTCGGCTGCATTTTCTGGATATTCATTTAATATAAAACATGTTTCCGATATTGTATGCCGTATTTTTTATGAAAACAGCCCCATGCCGTATGTCAGCGTGGC
>CASFAQ010000064.1 GCA_949292725.1 uncultured Eubacteriales bacterium
ATATTCCGCACTTCCGGAGGATATTGAAACATTCTTTGTCTCTCCGTCAAAATCCGCTCCGTTATTATCGGCCTTCGTTCCCGAATATGTTACTGATACTTCTGTTGCATCTCCTGCATTATCTGCCTTAAAGGTGATATCGCATGTAGCTCCGTATCTTATAAGGTTATTCATATTAATTGAATAACCGCCATTGATTGTAAACGAATCAAATTCATATGTACCGTATGCAGGCTCCATGGTAGGACCCGGAACCGGAGTTGCAGTAGATTGAACCGGTGATTCGGTAGCCGTGCCGATATTTATAACAGGTGTTATCACAGGTGTTGCAGGTATTTCAGTAATATTCGGAACATTTACATCTTTTTTAGCCTTTATTGTCACCTTAACTACACCAAGCTTTCTTGATTGTTTCTTCTTAACAATTTCCTTAACGGTAATCCTTGCAATGCCCTTCTTTACGCCGGTCACCTTACCTTTTTTACTGACCTTAGCTATCTTTTTCTTATTGCTTTTAAAGGTATATTTCTTCTTTTTATCCTTATTCTTAATGATAATCTTCTTTGATGAACCTGCTTCCATAGAAATCTTCTTTGTCATTAATACAGCCTTTTTTGCAGCAGTAACACCGGTATCATGGGATACCGATGCTACAACAGCTGTAATAAGGATACACAAAAGAGTTTTTTTGATACTCTTTACTATCATAGCAAGTCTCCTTATCATTTATTGATTGATTCGATGAATTCATCCTGATTGCTGTATCCGATTGCATATATCGTAAATGGCTTTGACTCATCACCGGCAGCCATCTTTATCTCAATATCATGCTCTTCTACAGTCTCAGACATAATAATCTTCTCTATAACTGCATTGTTCCAGCCGCCCGAGGTATTGCTAAGCGTCTTTGCAAGCTTACCGTCCACATAGACCTCAGCAGAACCAAATCCGCTTCCTGCCTGCTTGTATGCGATAAGAAGGCTGTTGCATACGATCTTTGCAGTGAGGCTCTCATTTCCCGAAGATGATGTGTGCGCCCATGCATTAGGGAACCACATCATACTCTCAACTCCATCCTTAACATACTGCAATTGCGGCTGTGAATTATCCGTGCCGTTAAATCCTCCGGCATTAAGCTCAAGCACTGAAGGATGATTCGTTATATCGGTATTTGACTCAAGGGTTTTGGTTCCTATATAATAGTTACCCCTTGTCTTGGCCGTACTCATCGAAAGTACATCTGTAATATTATCTTCTACTGCATCCTGCGCATCTACTGTATAGAACATATTCATGATGCAGTCCGCCATATATCTGTGTCCTCCTACATCCGGATGTCCGTCAGACCAGTAGAACCAGTCGTCAAACGCCGTCTTATCGGTTGCTCCTGCCTTCTGTCCCGAATCAGGGCTTACCATCATAAGATCATAGTGTTCACCAATGGTTGCATAATCGGCTTCACGTCCGCTTCCGCTGATATATAATACGAACACAAGTACAACTGCCGAGCCCTGTGCGAGCGCAGTCCTTATAATACTTTCATATGTCTCTCCATCATCTCCGTCATTAACCGCAAAGTCGATAAAGAGGATATCAGGGTACTCGCCATACTCCATCTGATCAAGCACGTCTCTCTGATAACGTATAATTCCGAGACTTGACGGAGTTCCGCTCATTCCGGCATTGATAAAGTGAACATTACTTCCATCACCTGCACCATAAGTCTCCTTAAATTCTCTGTATGAGGTCTCCGCATAGCAATCGGAATTCTTGGTCTCAGATGCAGCAAAACCTTCTGTGATAGAACCTCCTATATATGCCAGAGTTACGTCCTCTCCAGCCTTAGCTTTTTCTATGGTCTTTTTAATCCTTGCATTATTGCCTCCGTCACGAAGCGAACTGCTTACCATTGTTGCATAATCCGCATCTTTACATGGGCTTGTGTTAACCGTAATGCTCTCAATGGTAAATGTTCCCTCACAGGATACGTAGAGGTTAAAATCACTTGAATACTTAGGCACTTCAAACGTTACTGTATGCTCCGTAACTCCATTTGATGCAGTGAATTCCTCAGCTCCCGATGAAGGAGTATCCCAGTTCATGGAATTCTTATCTATATATGCGCCGTTCTGGTTAAATGAAAGATATGTTCCCTCATAACCCACGCTGACAGTCTTATCACTGCCCGATTCCTGATTAATCTTCAAAGAAACGTCGCAGATACCTCCGTAGACCATCATGTTGCCTAACTCAAAGTACGCCTCATTACTATATTCACTTGCAGAATCTATAAGACTCTGTTCATAATATGCAGGAACAACAGTAGGCTTCGGTGTTGCATCTACAGGAGCGGCAGTCGGAGTACTTCCTCCGGCGTCAGGTGTCTGTGTAGGCACACTGACAGGACTCTGCGTAACATTAATAACCGGAGCAACTGTAACATCTGCACTTATGGTTGCTGCCTTTACGCTAACCTTGCATACTCCAAGCTTTCTTGTGACGGTCTTTTTACCTGTCTTAATCTTTTCCTTAACCGTAATCTTTGCCGTTCCCTTCTTAACTCCGGTCACTTTTCCTTTTTTATTCACCTTTGCAACTGCTTTCTTATTGGATTTGAACGTGTAGGTATTCTTCTTTTTCTTGTTCTTGATCTTGATGGTCTTTTTCTGCCCCACAGTCACATTAAGCTTTTTGCTCTTAAGCTTTGCAGCCTTTGCCGCTGACGTGCCTACGCCGACATATAGCGAACCTGCTATCATGGCGCCGGTCATAACAAGACACACTGCTTTCTTAAACATTTTTTTATTCATCTAAAATCCCTCCTCGTGCTATATGATAACATTACTTCCATGCAGCCTTTGCCGTATTAATGACTTCGTAAAATACAGGTTTGGGAGAAAATACTGCGCTGAACAAAAGAGGCTTTCCGCTTCTTCTCCATGAATTGGAATCACACAATCCCCAGAAAGTCACTCCCGTGATATTGGCGCCATTCTTTTTCTTCGTGACAAGCATATTAAATAAGTCTTTATAATATTGCAGCTGTTTTCCGCTGTTATCATAATCAGTAACATCTAGCTCAGTAATCTGAATCTCAAATCCCTGTGATGCAAATGCGTCTATAGTTGCGGCAATCTTTCCATCCATACCCGGGGTCGGATAATCCACATCCAGATGCGACTGCATTCCCACACCATCACATATTTTTCTGTCCTCATTGATATAGTTAATCATTGTAACTATATCATCAGTAACTTCGTATGTATTATAGTCATTATAGAAAAGCTTAACCTTACCGCTCAAACCCAGACTGTCAAGCTCATCATATGTAATCTCAAATGCCCTCTTGACATATTCAGGCGTATTGGTGCGGTCTGACTCTGACTGCTCATTAGGATAGAATATGGTATTCCACATCGATTTGGAGCCCTGGTCATAATTATGGAAATACTCATTCACAACGTCTATGCAATATACCACATCACGTCCGTGCGGAGTGTTATATATATGATTGATTACATTGCGTATGTAATATTCCATACGTCCGTACATATATTCCTTATTGACATAGGACAGTTCCTTATTGTAACTCTTCTTAAAGAAGAATTCCGGAGTCTGCGAATGCCATACAAGTACATGGAAACGTATCTGGAAACCGTATTCATATGCCGTCTGTATAACATTGTCAAATGTCTGGAAGTTAAGCACCGGATATTTGGAATCCATGTAGCTGTCCGGTACTATGTAACCCTCCGGAACCGTATCGCTTATATTGCCTTCATTAAGAAATGCCATAGGCTTCGTCTCATTTTCCATGGTTACACTGTTATAAAGCGATGTTGTGAAAGTCTTATAGTCCCTCATCTGCTGATATGTATTACATCCGCCCACGTGTCCGAATATCTCCGTGAAAAGCGTCTTGAATGTATCGTCTATCAGCGCCGCATTGGTAAACTCTATGGAGTCAATATAGAGATCTGCCGTATTATCAGCATCCCAATACAGTCGTACATTGCCGTTTATCTGGTCAGGTGCAAGATATACCCCTTCCATATACGTCCACTGACCAGCCTTAACGCTCACCGTATCGCCTACCTGCGTCGGCCAGTTAAATCCTCCGCTGCCGGCATTATTAATACTTCTTAATGTAATAGTTGCATCGCTGTCACATTTAACATAACAGGATATCTTATACGGCTTACCGGCCTTAATGTATTCTGTTATATCATATGCCATACCGCATCCGAACCAGCCGTTCCTCTGGTCTCTGTTTCCGGCCTTAAGACAGGAGTCATCATTATATCCTCCGCTGGCAAGTTCAATCTTTACACCATCCCCTTCAGGATAGAACTTGGATATATTGCCGTCCGAAAAATCAACCTGAACAAATACCGTAGGCTCCGGTGAAGGTTCTGCGGTTGCCAATGACACATCACCCGTAGTGCCTCCCGGCACGGTTCCGCCCTGCGACGGCGCTGATGTCACATCCGGCCGACTTGTCTCAATGACATTCTTTACTACAACCTTAACAGTTCCAAGTTTACGGCTTTTCTTTGACTTCTTAGCCTTTTCTTTAACAATGATCTTCGTTGTACCCTTCTTTACTGCCGTAACCACTCCTTTGGAATTCACTCTGGCAATCTTTTTCTTCTTTGAGCTGAAGGTGTACTTGGCGGATTTGGTCTTGTTTTTGATCACAATCTTCTTCTTATCGCCTTTTTCCATGGTCATTCTCTTCACAGACAGCTTGGCCTTTGCTTTGGCGTATAAAGCATCCGACGCAAGCGCTCCGCTAAGAATCAGGGATACGGCAATAACGTATGATATTATACTCCGTGTCCTTTTCATATACTTTTCCTCCATTAGCTTATATTATTCATATCCGTTAGGATTATTGCTCTGCCATCTCCATGAATCCCTGCACATCTCAAGGATTCCGTTCTCAGCTTTCCAACCCAGCTCCCTCATCGCCTTTGAGGGGTCTGAATAACAGGCGTCTATGTCCCCCGCCCTTCTTGGCTTGATAACATATGGGATATGCACCCCTGATGCTTCTTCGAAATTATGAACGATATCAAGAACACTGTATCCGATACCTGTACCGAGGTTGTAGATGTTAAGGCCCTCATTATCCTTAAGCTTCTCTATGGCTTTAACATGACCCTTGGCAAGATCTACAACGTGAATATAGTCCCTCACGCCCGTTCCATCGTGCGTGTTATAATCATTGCCAAATACCCCCAGGCAGTCAAGTCTTTTAACAGCCACCTGGGTAATGTAAGGCATGAGGTTATTCGGTATTCCGTTAGGATTCTCCCCTATCCTTCCGCTCTTATGCGCGCCTATTGGATTAAAGTATCTGAGAAGTATAACATTCCATCTCTCGTCTGCCTTCTGTATATCAGTAAGAATCTGCTCTAACATGGACTTGGTATAACCATATGGATTGGTTATCTCGCCCTTTGGACACTCCTCCGTAATAGGTATCTCCTTAGGCGCACCGTACACCGTGGCAGATGAAGAAAAGACTATGTTACGCACATCATGCCTCTCCATAACCTTAATAAGCGTAAGCGTTCCGCTTATGTTATTATTATAATATAACCACGGCTTTGCAACCGACTCTCCAACGGCCTTAAGCCCCGCAAAATGTATACATGATTCAATATCTTCGTTTGCAAAAATCTGCTCTAAGGCATCCTCATCAAGGATGTCTGCCTGATAAAATTTTACACTTTTTCCTGTAATATCTTCAACTCTTACGATGGATTCTTTGCTGGAATTACACAGATTATCAACGACTACTACATCATATCCTGCATCTAACAGTTCAACCACAGTATGTGAACCGATATATCCCGCTCCCCCTGTAACAAGAATAGCCATACTTTTTCTCCTTTTTTTAATATTACGTATCAAGTTAATGATACTATATTTCACCGTAAAAGTATAGTAAAAATTATAAAACTTTATCCGCACAGCCTAGCATATGTGTATGCTCTTACTGTCTCTGTCGTATATGTATACCTCGTCAGATAACTGCTCCTCCATGTCGACACAGTTTGTATTAACATCATTTATGATTTGGCGGAGTCTCTGCGGCGTAATCCTTCCACTTTCAGGAAGTAGCATAAGTTCATGTATGCTGCTTGGTATAATGTATATATTGCGCCGGTACAGTTCTGAGAGTTCGCCTATCTTTTTACTGTATAATAATACGGTAGCTCCGTTTATGCCCTTGTCATTACTGAGAATATACATCTCGTCATCTTCAATGTCATATATGTCGTCACACTCGTTGCAATCAAACATCTGTAACGCATCTTCCATGTCGATAAGACGTTCCGGGAACAGTACAGGCGTATTGCGATGCGCCATCTCGTAGAGCTTTGGAATCGTCAGGTTCCAGTCCTTCATAATCCTGTTATCTATTCTGAAACTCTGGATTGCATCGTCATATGTATTGCACAGATAGTGAAAAGTCACCGCAAGATCAAGGTAAGGTACGTATGGAACTTTTAAAAGCAGTTCCCTGTTCCTTTCCCGGTTTACCACCCGGCCGATATGCAGCATCAGATACATCTGCTCTTCTTTCGTAATCTGTACCTGAAATTTCTGCCGGAAATAATCCTCGATTCTGCATACGCAGCTAAAACAGTCCGGATACGCGGCCTTCACCTGTTCAAAAAGGGTATCGTCATCGCTCTCAATCAGCTCGGAAAGCATCAGGCGGTGGGCAAAATAACGCACGTGCGTGACCAGCCTCTGATAATCCAGACTCTTCTCATCCAGGTGCATATTAAAATGAATCTGAATGATCCGCAGGATTTCCTGCACTGTCTGCGTGATCAGCACAGTCGCCTCCATACTTTCGCCGTCCTGGACAGCGTTTACAAAGTGAAGGGCGATAAAGCCTGCCTCGTCCTCTGACATCCATATATTTTCATAATAGGCTATGATTTTCAGCGACTTTTTCGCCGCTTCAAATTCCCTCGGATAAAATCTTTTGATCTCCCACAGCAGATGATTTTTCAGCGGCAGCTTCTGCTTGTATCTGTGGAGCGCGTAATTGATGT
>CASFAQ010000065.1 GCA_949292725.1 uncultured Eubacteriales bacterium
CTGAATCTTTCTCTCCGTAGGAGGATTACCCTTCTGCACCTCGGCGCCGCATGTATCAATCGATGCCGTGTTATGTGCCTTTGAAGAACCCGTAGCTCCTCCGCATCCGTCTCTTCCGGTACGTCCTCCGATAAGGATTATCACATCACCCGGATCCGAATTTTCCCTGATAACATTTTTTCTTGGAGCAGCTCCCATAACTGCGCCAATCTCCATACGTTTTGCAACATAATTTGGATGATATACTTCATTTACAAGTCCGGTTGCAAGTCCGATCTGATTGCCGTATGAGCTGTAACCGCTTGCAGCTCCTGTTGTAATCTTTCTCTGTGGAAGCTTTCCGCTAAGTGTATCCTTCATGGATACAGTAGGGTCGGACGCTCCCGTTACACGCATTGCCTGATATACATAGCCTCGTCCTGAAAGCGGATCACGTATTGCTCCGCCAAGACATGTTGCAGCGCCTCCGAATGGTTCAATCTCTGTCGGATGATTATGCGTCTCATTCTTAAAGAATACAAGCCACTCTTCTTCCTTACCGCCAATCTGCACGGGTACAATGATTGAGCACGCATTTATCTCATCAGATTCCTCCATATCGGCAAGCTTTCCCTCAGCGCGAAGCTTCTTCATGGCCATAAGTGCGATGTCCATAAGAGACACATATTTGTCATCTCGACCGGAGTACAGCTCGCTGTATGCGTTTTTATATGAATCATACGACTCCTTTATCGGTTTCGTATAGAATCCTTCCTCAAATTCAACATTCTTAAGCTCTGTAAGGAATGTGGTATGACGACAGTGGTCGGACCAGTATGTGTCAAGTACTTTTATCTCCGTAAATGTAGGATCACGCATCTCTTCATTCTTATAATAATTCTGAATATGGCAAAAATCCTTGAATGTCATGGCAAGACCCAGCGACGTATAAAGCTTGCCAAGGGTATCTTCATCCATATTGGCAAAGCCATCAAATACAGATATATCGTCAGGTTCGTCAAATACTGTGACCAGCGTCTCTGGTATGACTTCATCAGTAAGTCTTGAATCAACGGGATTGATGCAGTATGATTTGATTCTTTCAAAATCATCCTCAGATATATCTCCGCTCAATACATATGTCGTGGCAGACTTTATAACCGGCTGCTCCGACTCGTTAAGGAGCTTAACGCACTGCTCAGCTGAATCGGCCCTCTGGTCGAACTGTCCCGGCAGATATTCTACGGAAAAAATTCTGTCAGAAGGCCCGCACGGAAATTCACCCTCATACAGATAATCAACAGGTGGCTCCGAAAATACCGTATGTGCAGCCCTCTCAAATGTCTCATCAGATACATTCTCAACATCATATCTGACAAGAATCCTTACTTTGGTAAGCTCTTTTATATTAAGGTATCTGTTAATCTCTTTTTTTAGTTCTTTTCCTGCTACCTGATAATCATCTTTCTTCTCAACATATACACGTCTTACTCTGCTCATCATATACTCATCTCCTTGTATTAATAAATAGCTCCGGCCAATCATAATAATTAGCCGAAGCCAATGCATACTAAGTATCTGATTAATTACTTATCGTAACGCTTCCAAACTCTACCTTATCCCATTCATCATCATTAAATTCGATCAGATATTTTTCAACCTCAAGATTATCGATTTCTTCGCTAAATCTCTCGTTTTCAGCAGTTGTTATAACGGACTCGCACTCTGAATCATACTGCTCCGTGCTGTTATTATTAATCATCTTGATTATATAACATCCATTCGAATCCTGAACCACCTTGGCACTTATCTCCTCATTGTCCATCTTCTTGATATCGGCAAGAAGCTCTGCGTCAAAGTCATCCGTATCCGTCTCTATAAAGCTCTTTGTCGCATACTTAATATTAGTTCCCTCAGGAGCTGTAGGTCCCGGAGCCGGTGTAGGCGTTGCCGTACCATCCTCAGTAGTAGCGTTTGTCTGGGAACTGCTAACATATGTCGTAAAGTCCGTAAGACTCAGGATATCGTCATATGAAGCCTTAAGCTCCTCAACTGCGGCATTCTTTTCTTCTTCCGTCATATCGACGGTATTGCCGCTGTCATCAGTACTTGTAAACGGAATATAATAGTACTGGATATCATACTGTCTGTACTGTGCAGGGTCGATATCCGCCGTAAGCGCAGCATCATCTATATCGAACGTATTTATCCATGCGCTCTTATAATTATTGGCAAGCGTCTGCATCTCATAATAATCCACAACATCCTGCTGACTTATTCCGGTCTTATTCTTCGTAGTGCTCGTCATATTATCAAACAGATCCTTTGCCTGACTCTCAGCCGTCTGCTTCTCCTCGTCGGTCAGTGTATATCCGTTATCAATCGCCTCATAATACATCATATACTTCTGCATTATCGTTTCAATTGCACTATCCTTAAGAAGCTCAGCGTTAGTCATACCGTCATCATTCACGATATCCCAGTAATCGGAGCCATAATTCTGCTGATACAGCGAATTCATGTATGCGCCCGTCGACTCGTTCATATATATATCAACCATTATATCGCTCAGATACACCTTTTCACCATTAATGGTGAAAATGAGTTTCGGATGAAGATTCTCCCACAGAACCGCTACAACAAGAAACAGTACAACAGCCGCGCATAATGCCGATATGATTATGCCTTTTTTATGTACATTTGGCAATGCTCCTTTATTGTCTTTTTTATTATTTTTCTTAACAGTTTGATTAGAAATACGTTTTGCCGAATTCATTAGTCTACATTCCTTTCTAGTATAAAAACCATATATATTCTACAAATTTATAAACAATAAGTCAAGCAAATATTATTCGGCTCCTCTTCCAAATATTACGACCCATATCGTTTTAAGAAGTATTTTTATATCCTTTGCAATCGACCAGTTATCTATGTATTCGCAATCCAGCTTTACTATGTCGTCAAAATCCGTGATTGAACTTCTTCCGCTCACCTGCCACATTCCTGTCATTCCCGGTTTTATGCTGATTCGTTTTCTCTGATGCGGTTCATAGTTGTTGAACTCTTCTATTGTCGGAGGTCTTGTACCCACAAGACTCATATCTCCCCTAAGAACATTAAAAAACTGCGGCAGCTCATCAATACTGGTCTTTCTTAGAAATTTACCAATCTTTGTGATACGCGGGTCATTCTTCATCTTAAACATCTGACCTTGCATCTCATTCTGCTCCATAAGCTCTGCCTTACGCTCTTCCGCATCCGTATACATTGAACGAAATTTGTATATCTCAAATATACGGCCGTTCTTTCCTACCCTGAGCTGTTTAAACAGGACAGGGCCCTTGGAATCAAGCTTTATAAGAGGTCCGAATATAAGCATGGCAAGTCCAAAGAAAAACATACCGACAAGTCCTCCCACAATATCCATTACTCTCTTTATCACCTGCTGCACAAAGCTGTATTCGTATTTGCCATATGTAACAACGCCAAAAAGTCCGATATTCTCAAGCTTCCTGCCCGCCGGAATCTTAATATCATACTCCGGCAGATTAAAATGAACTATTATTCCCATATTCACAAATTGTGATATAACAGTCTCCCAGTTCTTGTATGAAAGCGAGGGTTCGCATATCAGAACCGAATCGAACGCCCTAAGTCTTACAATGTTATAATAATCCGTTCCATCCCCTATTACATTGATTCCTTCTATCTGTGAACCTTTCATATCCTTATCAATTATAACGATACCCTTAATTCTAAAATACCAGTTTCTGGTCATCCTTGTTCTTTTGATGATATCTTCCGCATATGCATACTCAGTAATGAGCAGAACCCTTTCACAATAACTTGTCCTTCTGAAAAATTTGGTGATAAAATGCTTAAGCAGTGTATGTATAACGAACATAAGAACAATGTCTATGATGATAAATGACGCAAACTGCAGCCGCGAATACGAATCACTCTGCCTGATTATGAACATATATATAAGCACAAATGTTATCAGATACAGGTGTTTCTTCAGAATATAATACAATTCGGTGCATGCGGATAATTCTATCCACCTTCTTGTATAATTAAAAAAAGCTGTAATCAAAAGATATACAGCTATAAAATACCATAGTACGCCTATGTACCCGGCTAAAACCGGCACCTTATCAAAGTTGCCATATCTGATAAAACTTGCCAGCAGAAAAGAAATACATATCGTTATAATATCAACAATGGAAATTACAATTGAAAGCTGGTTATTAGTTTTATTATCCATATCGTATCCCACCTCTACGTAAAGCTTAATTAATCAGTTTTCAAACATCATTTATCAGAAGAATATTCTCCGTAAGGCGCATAACTCTTATAGTTCTTTTTCTTATAATACCCGCTATAATAACCCCTGTATTTACCCCTACCGTACATGTCGTACTTATTGAGAATAACTCCTATTATCTTGCAGCCCGTAAGCTCAAGCTGCTTCTTTACACTCTGTGCAAAGCGATAACTCACCACGTCATTTTCTATAACAAATATGCTGCTGTCACACACCTTTGTAAGTACCGCTGCATCTATTACGGAACCTAATGGCGGAGCATCTATGATGATATAGTCGTACACTTCCTTTAACTTTTCTATCATATCCGCAAAATAACTGTTGCCAAGAAGCTCTGTAGGATTGGGAACCAGAGGTCCTGCAAATATGACGTCCAAATTATCCACATTGGTTTCACACATGATATCCTCAAGCTTACTCTGACCCGAAAGGTAATGCGAAAGACCCTCTATCTTCTTCTCGCCTGCCACGCCGTACCGGCTTATAAGGACTGATTTCCTAAGATCGGCATCTATAAGCATAACCTTCTTTTTATCGTCGGCAAGCGCCTGCGACAGCCTGAAGGACACGGTAGTCTTTCCCTCATTAGGCGTACAGCTCGTAAGAAGTATCGTTTTGATGTCGTCACCACAGAACGAAAGATTGGTCCTTAGTGTCTTATACGCCTCATTTACTTTATATTCAAGCTCGTCAAGCTTTTTTAATTCAACTTTATTCATAGCTTTGCTCCTTATTCGTATGCTACTTTATCAATCCTAATCGTTTTCGTTCATCTATTCTTATCTGTTCAACCTTACCATCTTCCACAGGTATGGCTGCAAGCACATTAAGCTTAAGATATTTCTCTACATCCTCCGGCGAATGTATCCTGTCATCCATAAGATGAAGTACAATAAATATTGCTGCAGCTATAACTGCGCCTAACATACCGGCGATGAACACGTTCTTCTTAAGATTCGGACTGATAGGATATTCTGAAATCTTACCATGCTCATATATATTTGGTTCCTCAACATCCATTATTTCAGAGATTCTCTGAACGGATACCTCTGCAACCTCATCAGCAATGGCCTTGGCAAGTCTTGGATCCTTATTAACCGCTGTTATATTGAGCATTCTTGTATCAGTAGGATTGGATATGCTTATGCCCTCCCTCAACTGGCTAACGCTTAATTCATCTTCCAGTCCGAGATTATTAAGCACTCTTTCCATAACCGTATCGCTTTTTATCATCTCCATATAATCGCTTGTAAGAGATGTTCCAACCATGAAATCTGAATATGAAATAACAGCTTCCTTTGAAAGAACATAAACACTTGACGACGACGAATACATCGGCGTAATCATATAATGAGTAAATACTCCCGCACCGATACCAAATACCAGCGCAGTAAGAATTATGATTAAAAGCTTAGACTTTATAACATAGAATAATTCTATGATATTAATCTCAGATTCATCATTTGACTGTTCCATAATAGCTCTCCTTGTATGTATTTATCTACAGAAATCCGTTGGTACTAAGTATATCCGGATTCGTAAATAATATTTTATCCAATACATCATCAGATGTCTTTTTCCTAAGTACATTAACAGCGTCCCGCATAATCGGCATACGCCTGTCCGCACTATGGCAGTCGCTCCCAAGAAACTGTATATACCCTGCCCTGATGAGCTTTCTGCAAAATGACGCCTGCGAATCAAACCTTGACATAACAGAATCTGCATTAATCTGTAATGCTACTCCAAGCTCACGAAGCTGTCCTATTCCGGACACATTACGATACAGACAATAATATCTCTCGATATGCGCCAGTATCGGTCTGTAGCCTGCATGAACTATGTTCTGCAGAGCCTTGTACATCTCATTATAACCTATACCGTAGTTAAATTCAACTAAAATGTACATAGATTCTCCCATTGTAAATATTTCCTTCTTTTCCAGGCGCTCTACGATTCCATGTCCATAATATATTTCATTTCCGAGAATTATTTCAATTCCTTCATTACCTGTCTTTGCCGCCTCATATCTAAGCGACTCATACCTATCCAGAAGAAGCTTTCTGTCATATTTTTCTTTACCCGAATTATAATGAGGTGTGGCATATATCTTACGAATTCCCTGCTCATAGGCAATGCCAAGCATCTTAACCGACTCTTTAAGACTTCTTGAGCCATCGTCAACGTCCGGTATTATATGAGCATGAATATCAACATATCCGATATGGTCCATGCTTTACACCTCCATTTATCTATATGGCACTCTTTCTGAATAAATAAGTTATAATCAGACTAATACAGCAGATCATTATACCTCCAAGCGCTACAATATAACCCTGAACAAATGCATCGGATATATAACCCTGTATTACATTATAATATATTCCTTCCCCGTCAACCAGATTCATGAATGTTCTCTTCATATACATGGACGTAAAATACGTCACTACAGACCCCGACAGCAATCCATAAGTAAAGAATCTTATCGCCCTGTATTTCCTTCTATGCAGCATGCATAGTAAAACAATACAGATGATAATCAAAATAATCGCAGTAGTTACCACCGGTTTTATCATAAAATCATATTTTGCCAGGAAATCAATATATGGGTCAATAAACTCAAATGATATATTGCATTTATATA
>CASFAQ010000066.1 GCA_949292725.1 uncultured Eubacteriales bacterium
CACGCATGGCAAATATATCAAGTATCATAATCGTGCGGTCAAGAACCTTAACGTCAAGATATTCATTAAGATTACGAAGCTGCGCCGGTGAAAGTTCGTCATCACATACCACGGCATCTATATCATCAGCTTCAATCATATCCCTGATCTCTAAGAGCTTTCCCTTGCCCACATATGTTCCGGGATGTATCTGTTCCCTGTTCTGATAAATCATGCCTGCAACCTCGCCTCCGGCGGTTTGTGTAAGCTCCGAAAGCTCAGTCAGCGATTCGACCGTTTCTTCTTCATTTCCCAATGATACGCCCACTAAAAGAATACGCTCCAAATCCCTACTCCTTTACTATTCCTCTGTCTTAGTATATCTTGTCTTAATATACTCATATTCATTCATCATATCCTCGTCCTTATACTTCTCAAGATATGATTTGGCGAGCTCCTCGGCTGTCTCATAATTGCCAAGCTTTTCGTATATTATCACTTCATTAAAAAGTATTCTCCTGCCAACGTATCCTGCAGCCATCTGCTTACCCTTTGTAATCATCTCAAGCGCCTCGTCATATCGTTCAAGTTCCACAAGACAGCCCGCATACTGATTATAGTAGTCAGCGCTAAGTCTGTCAGGACACTCCGTCTGATACAGCTCATAGTATGATGCTGCCGATTCGTAATCAAGTATATCCTCTGCGATTCTGCCAAGATAATACGACGCCTCCTTCTGACCGACGTCATACAGCGTCTGAAATCCCACTCTTGCCGCATCCGCATCCTTATTATAATAAAGGATGGTATAATACTCCATAGTATCCTGTTCTTTATCCCCATAGGCCTCTATTGCGGCAGCTATGGTGTCCGCCGCTTCTGCCTCATTGCCCTCATCCGTCTGCATAAGATACAGACCGATATATGCGGCGTAACATTTACTGTCAAGTGATACACACTTGCCGTAGTCCTCTCTGGCTTTATCCGTATTGCCAAGCACAGCGTGCAATTTGGCTCTTCCCAGATAATATGAACTGTAACTCTTCTTATTGCCTCCAAGACCGCTTATCAGCTCATCCCATACTGCGAGCGATTCTTCATAATTGCCAAGATACATCTCGCATTCTGCCAGATATGCGTTAAGGTCTCTGTTTAAGGATTTAAGCTCCTTATTTTTAAGCGCCAGCTCCAGATACGCCTTTGCCTGATCATAGGTTCCCTCCGCATAATGTGACAGCGCAATTCCACGGTATGCTTTTTTATTGTTCTCTCTTACGATCTTATTGTCCGTATCCCTTATAACACTGACAAACTGCTCACGTGCACTGTCATATTCACCCATACTTATAAGCGCAATACCATAATTGATATAGTATTCCGCTTTATCAGGGTTAATCTCTATAGCCTTCTTAAAATTTTCCGCAGCCTCGGAATAATTGCCTTCCGCCAACTGCTTATTGCCATTATCATAAAAGCTTTCTGCCTTGCCAAAGCATCCGCAGGTAAAACAGAAAGCCAGTGATAAGCACATCATACATATGAATTTAACATTTGATTTCATGTATCCATCCTTCAGGTGCTTCTATTCTTCCCATCTGAATTCCAGTAAGAGTATCGTATAACTGCTTCGTAACAGGTCCCATATCGTCCATACCGCTAGGCAGACATATCTCTCTTCCATGATCAACAATCTTTCCTACAGGAGAAATAACTGCTGCCGTTCCGCACAGACCGCATTCTGCAAAATCCTCAAGCTCAGAGAATCTTACAGGTCTTTGCGTAACCTTAAGTCCGAGATATTTCTCTGCTACATACATCAGAGATCTTCTTGTAACAGATGGCAGAATACTGTCGGACATAGGCGTGATAACCTCTTTATCCTTTGTAACAAACAGGAAGTTGGCTCCTCCCGTCTCTTCAATAAATGTACGCGTCCCCGGATCAAGATACATATTCTCGTCAAATCCCTCTTTATGAGCCGTGACGATTGCATGAAGACTCATCGCATAATTAAGTCCCGCCTTGATATGTCCTGTTCCGTGAGGCGCCGCTCTGTCAAAATCACTCACCTTGATAGTTATAGGTTTTGCGCCGCCCTTAAAGTACGGTCCAACCGGTGTGGTAAACATTCTGAACTGATAATCCTCAGCCGGACTTACACCTATAACCGGTGATATACCAAACATATACGGTCTTATATATAATGTTGCGCCAGAACCATACGGTGGAACGAATTCCTTATTGGCGCTAACCACCTTATCAAGCGCATCCATAAACCTGACCTTAGGAAATACAGGCATCTCAAGGCGTTCGGCAGAATCCTTAAGTCTGTCGGCATTCAGATCAGGTCTGAATGTTACAATCCTTCCATCTTCTGTAGTGTATGCCTTAAGTCCCTCAAACACTGTCTGTGCATACTGAAGAACTCCCGCACACTCGCTCATGGTGATAGTATCATCCTCTGTCATATATCCGCTATCCCATGCCCCGTTCGTATAATTGGATACATACCTCTTGTTAGTCTTTCTGTAACCGAAATCCAGATTAGACCAGTCCAAACCGTTATTTTCCATTGTATACCTCCATCTGCCGGCACTCTTTTGTCAGCCTGTAATTTTTCTATGTATATCTTACACCCACATAAAATTGTAGTCAAGGAAGATTTGTAGGTGAGTTGGAGTAAACATATGTGCATATACTATCAACTTTAATACATCCTTACACTCCGATAACTTTGTACAATACCTTCTTACATCCTCATTTGTAATCTCCTCATATTCCGGCTTATGTTTGTCCAGCCTTTTCCCGTGCCCGCATCCTAAGTGAATCTGAATTCTCCTGAAATTTTACGAAAATATACCCCATTTATGACATAAATTATTATTATTCTAACGCCATCATGACATATAAGGGGCACTCAGGATGTTTAAAAAATACGCATATATACTGATTCTTATTATTATTCCTTTTTTTGTACTAAATAACAGCGAACACGCATCTGCCGGCGCGGCCGACAATATGAAGGTCAGAGGAATATGGGTAAGCTACGTGGACTTTGATGATGCGGGATTATATAACAAGTCTGAATCTGTATTTAGAACCAATACCGAGAAGATGTTTAAAAAGATTAAAAAACGCGGCTTAAACACTGTATTTTTCCATGTAAGACCATTTGATGACGCAATATATCCGGTCAGTACATTTGACTGGTGTACATACATTTCAAAGAAGCCGCTAAGCTATGATGCCCTGTCTATTCTTACGGACACTGCCCACAGATACGATATAGAATTCCATGCATGGATTAATCCTTACAGGATAACGCTTGATAAAATATACAATCCCGCAAAAAAAAGCACAACAAAACGCATTGTAAACGGCGTTCTTGAAATCATAGAGAATTATGACGTGGACGGAATACATTTTGACGACTACTTTTACCCTTCTAAGACAAAGGGCAATAAATATTACAAAGTCTCCATAAAAAAACGTATGAAAAATGTTAACCGCATGGTATCTGCCGTATACTCGGCAATTAAGGAATATGATGAGGACATACAATTTGGCATAAGTCCGGCCGGTAATATTAAATATGCAAAAAGCATAGGATGTGACCTGGATACATGGCTTACCTACGACGGTTACGTGGACTACATCATCCCTCAGATATACTGGTCTGATAATTATATAGTAAATGGGCGCAAAAAAGAAATGTTCTCCGACACTCTGTACGAGTGGTCAGATATAGGACTTGGCAACGTGCCGGTATACACGGGTCTTGCATTATACAAAGCCGGTACAAAAAGCAGTACAGACAGAGGCTGGATGCGCTCGCGCAATAATCTTAAAAAACAGGTCAGAATATCTGACAAATTTGCCTGTCAGGGCTATGTCATGTTCAGCTACAAATACCTGTTTACTCCTGCAGGAAAGAAAGAAATGAAGAAGATGCTGGACACTTAATCGGAAACATGCTAGGGTATTATTAAAATATAATGATTGGAGAATACATCTATGAAGATTAAAAATTTTATGACCAAGACTGTATCAGTCCTTCTCCTTACGTGTCTTATAGTGACATCGGGACATGGCTATACGTCTGCCAAGACCAAAAAAGCCCCAAAGCTTTCCTCTAAGAATATGACTCTTTCGGTTGGCGCCACCAAAAAGCTTTCCGTAAAGAATGGCGGCGTTAAAAAAATAGTAAAAGCCACCTGGAAGACCTCTAAGAAAAAGGTGGTCTCTGTCAATAAGAAAAAGGGTACATCCGTTAAGCTTAAGGCAAAATCAAAGGGCAAGGCAACCATTACCGCAACAGTAAAATATAAAGTGACAAAGAATGCAAAGACCTCATCCAAAAAAATAAAATGCAAAGTAATCGTATCGGATACACCTGACATCACCGTTACTCCTGCTCCGTCGGCTACTCCTGCAGCCACTCCTTCTGAGACAGCTTCTCCGGGACGTACTCCGGGGCCTACTAATCTTCTTTCCGCTTTATCATACTATGTGGAAAACGTGGGCACATGCATATCCTACGGCGGAGGATGGGGCGGAAGTTCATCCGTTGTTGCAGACTCGGATACCACGGCATATATTAAGGAGAATTTTAACAGCCTTACTGCCGAGAACGAGATGAAACCAAGCAATGTACTCGGTTATCAGCCTACACTTATTACAATTGACGAAGCTAAGGCTCAGGGATATATAATACCCGACAGCTATACGGAAGATACTGTTCCACAGATTAATTATTCCAATATAGATAAACTGTTAAAATACGCCTATGATAACGGACTGCGCGTAAGATACCACGGTCTTTTATGGCATGAGCAGTCTCCGAACTGGTTCTTCAGAAATAACTTTGACTATTCCGGAGCTTACGTAACACCTGAGATTATGGATGCACGCAACGAATACTTTATAGTCAATGTCATGAACCATGTATACAGCGGTCAGTACAAAGACGTTGTTTACTGCTGGGATGTTATAAACGAATACTTCCACATGACGGAATGCATATCACGTATCCGCTCCGATGAGAACCCTGACGGCGATAAGAACGACGACGTTAAGTGTTACTATGAGATATACGGCGATAAAATATTTGAAGACCCGTCAGACCCAGCCAATTCGCCGCTTAAGACCAATCCGGAATACATTAAAAAGGCCTTTAGGACAGCGTATGACGTGCTTAAGAGCTACGGACTTGAAAATAAGGTTGAACTCGTATATAACGACTACGACACCAATACGGCAGACGTCCGTAACTTCACTATTGAGGTGGCCAATTACATCAACTCTGTCGACGAACTTAATCCTAATGGTGAAAAGCTCTTATCCACTATAGGAATGCAATCGCATGATAAGCTTGGTATACATACTGTATCCGGACATGTAAGAACGATAGACGCCATAAAGGAAGCCGGATATAATATACAGTTTACGGAATTTGACCTTGCACTAAACGGTCACAGCGAGGAGGAGCAGCTTAAATATCTTGAGGATCTGATTATGATAATCGCCCTGGAGCACTCTGAAGGCGCGAAGTTCACAGGTTTCTCATGGTGGGGACTGACCGATTCCTCATCCTGGCTCGGAGCAGACCAGAAACCTCTCTTATGCGGCACCTCAGTAAAAGATAAGAAGCAGGCATATTATACAGTTATCAATGCAGCTTACAAATTCTGATATATCTTAATATGAATATAAAAGGAGCCTGAGAAATGTGTATGAACTCAGGCTCCTTTATTAATGATCTTTCGTGCTGACTGTGTGGCAGATAATACAATTATCTCACAATTCATATAGGTATCGCCGCATCTGACAGTCACCATACATCTTCCGGGCGTCAGGGCCTTTATAATCGCCTTCTTCCCCTTCTTCCTTATCCTGTTTACAATGGCTGTGCTAGTATTATCCGCATCCCATATACACTCTCCCTCACAGTCGACAACCTCAAGCGCCTTTTGACTTCCGATATGCATAACCACCCTTTTATATGAAATGCCGGCGTTATCCCTGCAAAGACTATCTCTTATCGTAGAGTATATAAGTCTGTTGGTCGATTCTGTATAGTGCAGGCCATCGATGGTGCCAAAACCCTTTTTCATCATCACCGAATACGTATCTATGTATTCAACTTTCTTTTTCTTATCCGCGTATTCTTTAATCCTACTGTTAAAATAGCTTATACCGCCGTATTTTGAAACAGCTCTCCCATTAACCGGATTCACAGACACCAGATATAATCTGCAGTCCTTCCACTCATTTTTTAAGAGTCGTTTATATTCCCTTATATATGTTTGCAGATTCCATAGATCATTCACTCCCCATCCCGATACTATGACCCAGTTATCTATATATTCCTTGCTCTCTATTATATCATTAATCTGTGAAAGTCCCTCATTTACAAACCATGAGTAGCCCATACCGCTTTTGCACACGACCCATGTATCCTTAAGCTCATTCATCCTTATCGTCAGATTAAGCCTTCTGATTCTTGAGTCCCCCGTATAAATGTATCCTGTACGCGGTGCTATTTCATCGGAGAGAATATTATCATTCGCATATATATTTTTCGGAATAAAAAAAAT
>CASFAQ010000067.1 GCA_949292725.1 uncultured Eubacteriales bacterium
TACGTATATTTTCCGAATTGTCATCGCAGTTAAGATATTCTTCGCAAAAAAGAGTGCTGTGTGAGACGGCAATAATCAAACTGTGCAGGCCGCAGATGGAGACGGATATTACATCCCTCAAAGAAAGGATAAGACGTATTGAATTTGAGCTGCAAAGAGGTGTAAAGCTTCGGGCTGAGGAAGTAAAAGATAATGTATATGAGCAGAAAGACGAGCAGGTTAAAACCCTGATGCCGGCTCTTTCCGAGGATGTAAGAAATATCGCTAAGAACTGGAGCGATATAGTTGCGAATCTTGAACCGATGCTTAAGAATACGGTACAGAATATGACGCTTAGCGTAAGCGAAGGAGATAATCCGTCGTTACTTATCGTAAGTTCCAATCTTGCGCTTACCGGTATTTTGGAAAATGAAACATTATATGGGCAGCTATGCGACGCTGTCAACGAATTTGCCGGTAAAAATGTTCCGATTGAGATAAGGCATACAGATAAGGCGAGTGATGAGAGAGGGATATATCCTGATATTGAGCTCCTTGCAAAGAACGGAGTAGAGATAACATATGAATAATGTACATTGATTTTGACGACGTGTTTGTATATAATCTAATAAGTAAATTTATGAAAATAAACCGGAGGATATGATATGGCTAAAAGAGGTGGATTTCCGGGAGGAATGCCTGGCAATATGAATAATCTGATGAAGCAGGCACAGCGTATGCAGCGTCAGATGGAAGAAAAAGCAAAAGAGATGGAAGAAAAGATATATGAAGGTTCGGCAGGAGGCGGAGCCGTAAAGGTATGTGTATCAGGTAAAAAGGAGATAGTTTCCGTAAAGCTCTCCGAGGAAGTTGTGGATCCCGACGATATAGAGATGCTTGAAGACCTCATTGCAGCAGCTGCAAACGAGGCCTTAAGGATGATGGAAAAAGAATCTTCACAGGTTATGGAATCACTTACCGGCGGACTTTCGGGAATGGGACTTCCATTTTAGGTTCATAATAAACTTTGAACAAGGCTTTTCGATAAGGTATGTTGTCAATACCGATGCGGCAAAAGCGGCAATCAGACAGATGACGGTATATGTCCACATCCATACCTTATCGTATGATTCGTTTGGAGGAGTGTCCCCTGAGAAATAAGGTATCCTGTAATCCTTGAGCGTGGTGGCGATTATCTGATGCCATATATACAGATTGAAGGATATGGTGGATAAGAAGCGCATAGTGCTGTTTGCAAATATTTTTCTGTAAAATGACAGGGATAGCGCTGTGGACAGCACAAATACCATGAACAATACAGACAGATAGAAACGGTTGTGGAGTTCCCAGCCGTTTATATTTTCTGAATTAATGAGATTCTTCATCATCATTGAATATACAAATATGCATCCTATGGATGTGATGGTCGCCAAAAGACCGACGTTTTTATCGCGTTTAAATTTACTGGCTATGGACACAAATATATGCGCACCTACAAAACCGTTTGCATATACCGAAAGATATGCAGGCAACTGGTGTAACAGGAAAGAAGTATTATGATTCTGCGCATATACAATAAAAACAAAGGATATTAAATTCATTATCGCATATGTATGAACAGGCTTCTTTCTGAAAAATGACTGTATAAGAGGAAATAATATATAAAACTGTACTTCAAGGGCGACAGTCCACAAAACTCCGTTAAGAAGCGTATAAATACTTACATCGGGGAACAGATTAAACGTAAAAGTAAGATGGGTAAGGACATCTTTTATGATAAATCCCTTACTGTCACTCATGCCAAACTCAGGAGCAGCGTATGCACCCGTGCATATATTAAAAATCAATACTACAATGATGCAGAACAGATAAGATGGAAGTATTCGCGCCACTCTCTTTCTGTAAAAAAGAGAGGTTTCAGGAAGAGGCGCCTTAGTTATACTGTGTCTGGCGTAAGGCAGATACAGGCAAAAACCCGACAGAAATATCATCATCGTAACCATAATGTAACCGCTTCTTGGCAGCCAGTCGAGGTCAATCTTTGGGACATTTATAAAAGAAAGAGACGGGGTCTCAATAACCGGCATAAGCCAGCTTTGCTGCCATATATGAAACCATACCACAATAAGAACGGCGATGGCGCGAATTCCGTCAAGCACGTCGACATGGACCATATTGATATCTTCATCAGTGTTTGATATATTTTTGTTATACGTCATTATAATCTCCTCACAACAATATTATGTTCATGATTATTATATGTAATATTTACAGACAAGTCAAAAGAAATGTTATATAATAGTTCACAAATAGTTCACACAGATGAAATGAGGCTTTTGGAGGTGCGTATGGGTAAGAGGCAGTTTTTGGATGAGCTTAGAAGATGTTTAAAAGGAAAGATAGACGATGGTGAGCTTGAAAGCAATATTTCGTATTATTCATCATATATTGACAGTCAGGTTGCAGAGGGAAGAACCGAGGAAGAGGTGCTTTCCGAGCTTGGAAGTCCGAGACTTATAGCAAAGACCATAATACAGACCTATAATATGAAAGATGACCCCATACGCAGGCAGTTTGGCAGACGGGCATATGAAGAAGCTGACGAAGAGAAAGATTATGATGAGGGCTCCGAAGGAAGAGGATTTTCGTACAAAATTCATGGAATACCGGCTCTTATATGTATTGTGCTGGTGGTGCTTATAGCAGTTTCGGTAATATTAAGAATCATAGTCATTCTGCTTCCACTTATTGTATTGGTGGCGGTAGTTTTTCTGATTATGAGACTGGTAAACAGATAGTTTTAAGCATGAATATATTTCTTGAATATAATTTTTAATGTGACGCATACTAAAAGTGTAAAAAATATATTTAGGAGGCGTCGTCATGAGCGAAAACAGTTATGAAAAGAATAAGACGGATAATTCAACCAAGGATTATTCACAGAATAACAGTTCACAGAATTCTTCAAAGAATTCATCAAAGAACTCTTCAAAGAATTCATCACAGAATAGCAGTTCACAGAATTCCTCAAAGAACTGTTCGCGTTAGTAACCGTTAGTAATATAGGGGTGCCCTGACTGTATGACCAGTTAAGGCACCTTTGTATTATATGGTACATATATTGTAGAAGGAGGGGGTTTTATGGATGTTATTACCTGTAAGGAGCTTATAAACCTTATTAAGGATAATGAGAAAATATATATTATAGATATAAGAAGCAGAAACCAGTATATCACAGAGCATCTCGGAGGCGCTGTTAATATTGATGAAAGCGAGTTTGAGAACATTATGGATGCGGAAAATGAGCTTGTAAAAAAACTTGCAGAGCTTACGCGTGGGGGTTACAGGATTGTTCTGTACTGTGAAAGCGGCAATTCAAGTATGTTGTACGCCAGAAAACTTATGCAGTACGGCATAGAGGCATTAAGCCTGTATGGAGGTATCAATGAGTACAAAAAACATTTGACGTATATGTAATTATAGAATACTATATGAATATTAATAATAATGAGGCAGGATTAGATGACAGATGTTTAGATATGAATGGATTGCACCTTGTCATTTTGGAACTGAATCGGTATGTAAAAGAGAGATAATGGATCTTGGATATGAGATAAGCGGAGTAAGTGATGGAAAGGTTTCATTCTATGGGGATATATCCGCTATGGCAAGAGCCAATGTTTTTTTGAGAACAACTGAACGCATTCTCCTCAAGGCAGCATCATTTAAGGCAGAGACATTTGACGAGCTGTTTGAGAATACCAAAAGCATACCGTGGGAGGAGTATATTCCCAAGAACGCAAGGTTCTGGGTTGCTAAGGCGAACTCGGTTAAGAGTAAGCTGTTCAGCCCGTCAGATATACAGTCAATAGTAAAAAAAGCTATTGTAGAGAGATTAAAGCTTAAGTACCATATGGAATGGTTTCCGGAGGATGGTGAGGATTATCCGCTAAGAGTTACCATTATGAAGGATGTGGTGACTATTGGGCTTGATACCACGGGAACCTCTCTTCATAAGAGGGGCTACAGAAAATGGACCGTAAAGGCGCCTTTGACTGAAACACTGGCTGCGGCGCTCATTATGCTTACGCCATGGAAACAGGATAGATTTCTCATCGACCCATTTTGCGGAAGCGGTACCATTCCGATTGAAGCGGCGATGATGGGTGCAGGCATAGCGCCAGGTATGAACAGAGGATTTATATCGGATAAATGGACATCATTTGATACGAAGAAGGTATTCCTTAAGGCATACGAGGAAGCAGGAAGTCTGGTAAAAAAAGATATAAGCATGTCTATTCAGGGATTTGATATGGATGACGAGTGCATAAGGATGGCAAAGGCGAACGCTGAACTTGCGGGGGTATCAGAGTACATCCACTTTCAGAGACGCAGGGCAGAGGAGCTTAGCAGTCATAAGAAATATGGGTTCATCATTACCAATCCGCCTTATGGGGAGCGTATTGAGGAAAAGAAAAATCTTCCGCAGTTATATGAAAATATAGGGGGGATAATACGTGTACTTGATACCTGGTCCTGTTATCTGATAACTGCTTATGATCAGGCTGAGCGTTACATAGGGCGTAAGGCGGACAAGAACCGAAAGCTTTATAACGGGATGATAAAGACGTATTATCTTCAGTATATGGGGCCTAAGCCGCCCGGAAAAAATGTACATAGGTGAGGAAATGATATGAGGATCGTATTTGCAACGGGTAATGAGGGTAAAATGGTTGAGATAAGGGAAATAATGCATGATTTCCTTATAAAGCATGATATAGAGCTTGTTTCGTTAAAGGATGCAGGCATACATGCGGATATTGTTGAGGACGGAAGCACATTCGAAGAAAATGCAATTATAAAGGCAAAGGAGATTGCAAAGCTTACTGATGATATAGTGCTTGCGGATGATTCAGGGCTCGAGGTTGATTATCTTGATAAGGCTCCGGGGATATATTCCTCCAGATTCTTAGGAGAGGATACTTCGTATACGGTGAAGAATAATTATATCATAGATAAGCTTCGGGATGTTCCTGAGGATGAGAGAACGGCAAGATTCGTATGTGTTATAGCATGCGCTTTTCCGGACGGAAGGGTTATTACGGAAAAGGGGATAATAGAGGGGCTTGTATCGCACAAGATTGATGGCGTACATGGATTCGGGTATGATCCGATTTTTTATGTTCCCGAATATGGGTGTACGACGGCGTGCCTGCCACCGAAAAAGAAGAATGAAGTAAGTCACAGGGGCAGAGCTCTTGTAAAAATGATGCAGACATTAGAACAATATATATAGGAGGGAGTTATGTTAAAGCATTATATTATTATTTTTCTGATTTCTATGTTACCGCTGGTTGAGTTGAGAGGAGCCTTACCTTATTCGGTAGTGTTCGGACTTGATCTGGTACCATCGTATATCATATGTATAATAGGTAATATGATTCCCGTTCCGTTTATTTTCTTCTTTGCAAGAAGAATTCTTGAATGGGGCGCGGATAAAAAGTACATAGGCAAATTCTTCAGATTGTGTCTTGAGAAGGGACACAGGGGCGGAGAAAAGCTTCAGGCGAAAGCGGGAAGAGGTCTTTTTGTTGCGCTTCTTATATTCGTAGGGATTCCGCTTCCGGGAACGGGCGCATGGACGGGTACTCTTGCAGCCAGTATACTTGATATGGATTTTAAGACAAGCGTTATTGCCGTTATGCTTGGAGTACTTCTTGCAGGAATCATAATGGCTCTTGCATCGGCGGGTCTTCTTGGGGGAATAAGCGCACTTTTAAGTTAAAATGCCGGAGGTTGTATGAAGGAAAAAAGATACGTTTTATATTTGAAAATACTTGCCAATTACGTTCTGGCTGTGGGATTGATACTGTTTTTTATATTTTTATTTCCAAGGCTTATTGTCTTTTTCTGGCCGTTTTTGGTTGGCTGGCTTATTGCGCTTATTGCAAATCCACTGGTGCATCTGTTGGAAAAAAAAGTGAAAATCGTAAGAAAACACGGCTCGGCCATTGTTATAGTACTTACTCTTGCCATCGTGATAAGCCTTTTATATCTGATTCTGTATGCCCTTATAAAGCAGGGTATAAGTTTTGCGCAAAATTTTCCGGAAATGTATGATACAGTATCAGCTACATTACAGAAATTTCTTTATTCCTTCAGGGAAAAATACTCCATACTTCCTGAACATTCAAGAGATGTAATTGATATGGTGGTCAATGGCGCGGGAGACCTTATTAACAGGTTTATAAGGGATATCAGCGACGCCAATATCATGATAAGTAATGCGGGTACGGTAGTCAAAAGCATGGCTGAGGGATTGCTTATGACTGTTATTACCATATTGCTAAGCTATTTCCTTACGGCGGAGCATGATAATATAATCAAAACAGTGAGTCAGAAAATGCCAAGGGGCATCAAATCCGGATACAACCTTATAATGGGTAATATGATGTCGGCGCTTGGAGGTTATATCAAAGCTCAGTTTAAGATTATGTGCTTTGTGTTTGCCATCCTTTTAATTGGACTTCTGATACTGGGAATAGATTATGCGGTATTATTCGCGCTTTTCGCGCTTATTATCGCCGTGGTTGACTTTCTTCCGGTTCTTGGAGCGGGAGCGATAATCTGGCCGTGGTGCGTATATGAACTCCTTACGGGTCATTATGTTATTGCCATCGTGCTGTTTGCGTTGTATCTTATATGCCAGGCCGTACGACAGTTTCTTCAGCCCAAAATGGTTGCGGACAGTATCGGTCTTACCCCGCTTGCAACGATTGTTTATATGTTTATCGGCTACAGGTTCCTTGGCGTGATAGGAATGATTATCGGCATTCCGATAGGTATGATCATTGTCAGTTTTTATAAGGCCGGTTTATTTGACAGATTAATATCCGGTGCAAGGATTATTGCTGATGATTTTAATAGCTGGAGAAAATTTGACATTAATAATAAAAAAGAGCTTGACAAATAATATCTGCATGGATATAATTATAAGGCAGTTGAAATTGTATGGGATCTTAGCTCAGCTGGGAGAGCATCTGCCTTACAAGCAGAGGGTCACAGGTTCGAGCCCTGTAGGTCCCATTTATAAAGTCTTTCGATATTCGGAGGACTTTATATGGCGAGATAGCTCAGTTGGCTAGAGCATGCGGTTCATACCCGCAGTGTCGAGGGTTCGAATCCCCCTCTCGCTACTGTAAACCCCGATTTTCTCGGGGTTTTTTGTTAATATTCAGGAATTTTGTGAAGATGTAATGACAATTAATGAACGGGGTTTATGGGGTATCAGGATTTAATGTATTTTGCCTCAAAATCATCTGCGCTGAGAGGGCGGCTGTAGAGATAGCCCTGACCTATATCAAAGCTCAGTTTAAGATTATGTGCTTTGTGTTTGCCATCCTTTTAATTGGACTTCTGATACTGGGAATAGATTATGCGGTATTATTCGCGCTT
>CASFAQ010000068.1 GCA_949292725.1 uncultured Eubacteriales bacterium
CGTCTCAATCTGATTTACTCCTCCAAGATGCCCCGGAAGATATTTGTGCAGGGTCAGCCCTGTAACCTCCTCGATAAGAAGCCCCGTTGTTCTGGTTGCATACAATTCATATTTCGATAACATTCCCTTGTATGCTATACAGAAATTCTGCATAAGAGTTTTTTTGGTATCATGTGCAATCAATGCAATCTTCATATTCAATCACCCCAATTTCATCAATCTAGTAAGTGTTCTGATAGTCATCATAGTTAAGCGAAGCAAGATCCGCTGGTTCATTTTTAACAAGAAAGCCCCGTCCCAGCGCCTTGGTCGCCGGCTGTATTCCAATATTAATCAGAATTCCAATTGCCATCATATAAGTAAACATTGAACTAAGTCCTGAACTTAAGAACGGCAGGGGCAGTCCGGTATTTGGAAGAATCATCGTAGCAACCCCGATATTGGCAAATATCTGAAACATGAACATGGCAGATATCCCTACAGCAAGAAGCTTACCCATGTAATCCACGGCATTCTTTGCAACCATAAGACACAGCGCTATGAATACCATAAATACAACTATCACAACAATACATCCTATAAACCCATACTCTTCTCCAATAGCAGCCCATATAAAATCACTTTCGGTTACGTCTACTTTATTGTAATTCCTTATTGAAGATATACCTCCAAGCAGATATTTACCATACAGCTGTCCCGATGCTATCGCTTCGATGGAATGATTCTGCTGATATGCAGTGTCAGGATACAGCTCCGGATATCTGAAACCGATTATTCGCCCAACCTGATAAGGCTTTAGTAATATCTGGTCGGGCTGCTGGATATACCATAACACAAATATTACCACAGGAATTGCAATTCCTACAACAGACAAAAGTATTTTGTAGGAAATTCCCGACGCAAATATCATAATCACAACGATAAATACTACAACTATGCTTGAAGACAAATCCGGTTGTAATAATATAAACGCAAGCGGAAGCACCGATATTGCAATCGCAATAAGCAACGGATAGAATGTCTTAAGTTTATTCTGGAGTCTGTTTAACGCAACTGCAATAGCAAATATTATCATCAGTTTGCATAATTCTGAAGGCTGAAGCTGAAAACCCGGCAAATCAAGCCATCTGTATGCATCCTTGTTGTTATCGGTTCCCAGAGGCGAAAAACGTGTTGCTGCCACAAGACCGGTAACAATAACATAGTATATTATAACAAATCTACAGATTGAATGGTAGTCTATAATGGACATAAATGCCATAATACACAAACCAAGACCTATACCCAGAAGCTGTTTTCTCCAGTCGGCTGTGGTATTATAACCCGATCCGATTATATACAGAGTAAATGTACTTATCAGACACAGGAGCATAACAACGCCGATAAGTGTAAAATTATATTTTCTCCATTCATAATTCTTAGAGACTATGGTATCTTTTACTTTTTGCCAGATTTTAAGCATTTTCATCATCCTATCTGTTAAGTGTTTTTATCTTGTCAACAGGTATTTTCGTAATAAGAAATGTCTGTGTGATACATATATCAAGATCATTCTTATCGACATCTGCGTATTTTGATATAACACTTATAATGTCATTTCTCATGACTTCAATAATTTCAACAGAGCATCCTGCGCGGTCGGCGGCAAGTACAAGCTTTAATCTCTCAGCGCATATATTACCGGAGGATTTTTTCTTCATAACATTAAATAACATAATGATCCTCCTATACGCAGGTTTTTTCTCTTCTTCGAAGCTTTGACATAAACCTGATAATTTTATTCTCTTTATGCAAAAGATCAGGAAAATCTATGTTTTCCCCGCATATTCTGCGGCATATATTCATATATGCTTCACCTGCCGTGGTATCGGAGCCGACAAGAGGTTCCCCTTTATTGGCGGCTATAACTATATTTTCATCATCCGGCACAATTCCCAAAAGTGAAATTCCAAGTACCTCAACCACTTCCGATGCTGACATCATTTCATGACGTCTAACCATATCAGGACGTATTCTGTTGATAACAAGTTCTATATCCTTAATGTCTGTATTGTTCAATAATCCATGTATCCTGTCAGCGTCGCGAAGAGCTGAAATCTCAGGTGTTGTAACTATTATGGCTTTTTCTGCCCCGGCAATTGCATTCTGAAATCCCTGTTCAATCCCGGCAGGACAGTCTATAAGTATGTAATCATAATTATCAGCAAGCGAAACGGCAAGTTTTTTCATCTGAAGAGGGGAAACTGCCGTTTTATCTTTGGTCTGTGCTGAAGGTAACAGGTAAAGATTAGGATTGCGCCTGTCCTTTATCAGTGCCTGGTTGATTCTGCATATTCCGGTAATGACATCTACAAGATTATATACAATTCTGTTCTCAAGTCCCATAACGACGTCAAGATTCCTTAATCCTATATCAGTGTCAATCAATACTACAGATTTACCAAGCATTGCAAGACCCGTTCCTATATTTGCAGTTGTTGTAGTCTTACCTACACCACCTTTTCCGGATGTTATAACTATTACTTCTCCCATTAATGAACCTCCATATCAATCTAGTTTAATGTCGGCTATCAGGTCCTGTGTTATGGACTTTCTGTATATTACGCCGTTTTCACAGACGGCTATCTGGGTTCCGTATTTTTTTCTGAATCTCCTCTTCTTATCCGGTGCTTTATAAATTGTATCAGCAATTCGTAACTGTGTCGGGTCCATTGTAAGTGCGGCAATAAAGGATGAAGGATTGCCTCCGGCTCCTGCAAATGCACTGCCCGACAGTTCACCAAGCACTATTATATTGCCCTTGGATACAATGCTGGCACCTTCATATACATTGCCGATGATTATTATACTGGTTTCAAAATCCATGACCTGACCATTTCTTAGGTTGCCTTTATAGAATTGTCCGGTTTTGTGATCAATCTCATTAAGCTTATTGATTAATGATCTGTTCATCCGTTCTTCAAGCTTTGGGTCATCTTCCGCTATGCATATAATATTCAGATTGGTAGTTTCTGTTATTATATCAATAATTTCATATTTTTCAAGGTCTGTTAAACTTCTGCCCTCGAATCCGATAGCCACCATTGCGTTCCCAAAAAATGATGAGGATGCTTCAAATTTTGTCTTCACCGCTTCTTTTATATCTTCAAACGGTAAAGCATCATTCATGGCTACAATTATTCCTGATTTTGTTCCTTTTATATTGATTGGACTTTTCATGTTAAGTCTTAGTCTCCTTTTTATGTTTTAATCGGAAAATGCATTGCTCTGATTTTCCGGAGTTGTAACTGCCTTATCAAGCAGTTCATCACGTTTATCTTTATCGTAATAGTAAGTGTAAATATCGCGTGCAAGCTCTGCTGCATTACCTGATGTATAACCATTAGGTATAACAGTCGTTACTGATATCTCAGGCGAATCATACGGCGCATATGATACAAACAGCGCATGATTTGGCTTATAATCGCTCTCCTGTGCCGTACCGGTTTTCCCTGCAACCTCCACTTTAAGCTTCTGATACAGAGATTTTATGGTGCCGTCAGTGATAACACTGCGCATACCCTGATGTATATAATTCCACGAAGTAGAGGCGATACCCACTTCATTATGAACTTCAGCTTTATTTTCGGTAACGCTTCCGTCAATTGATGAAATGATTCTGTCAATCAGCGTAAGATCATAGCATGTCCCTGAATTGGCTATTGTTGTTACATATCTGGAAAGCTGTACCGGCGTATAACCATTATGACCCTGACCTATCGCAGAACGCACGCAGTCATAATCCGACACCTGTGGATCAGATTCGGAAAGCTCAAGTCCCGACGTTTCGGTAAGCCCATACATCTCCGCATATTTCTTCAGAGTATTAAGTCCCTTGTCATGATTAAGCGTTTTATTGGCGGTAAGTCCAAGCCTGTAACCGACCTCGTAAAAGAAATAGTTACAGGAATCCCTGAGGGCTCCTATTACGTTAATATTGCCATGTGAAGACGTGCTCCAGCATTTTGGAGAAGGATCAACCTCGGTAAATTCGTGCTTATCATATATTTTTTCCAAAGGCGATGAAAGGATACCATATTCCTCAAGCGCTGCTGTTGCGGTAACCATCTTAAATGTCGAACCGGGAGCCGTTCTCTGTGTCGAAGGACGGTTCATAAGCGGATAAGAGGAATCGTCAAGTATCTTTGAATAATAATCAGAATCTATCTGATTGGTAAGTTTATTATTGTCATATGTAGGATAGGATACGTATGCAAGGACATTGCCGGTATTGACATCCGTAATGACGATTGAACCCGAACACGGCTCCAAAGCCAGCATTGCCGGCGTCAGTTCAAGACTTTTAATCTTTGAAAGTATGAATGAGTACGGTGATAATGTTCCACTTAAAAGAGAATTTATCGTATCATCCGAAGCCTTCACTATACTCTGATTGATTAAAAGCATGCATATCTCTGTGCCGGAAATCTCATAATTATATATCATATATTTATATATGAGTTTGTCAAATGACCGGTCATCCTTAAGCTGTTCAAAAATATATTCCTTTAATATATCGAAGAGCTCAGAGGTCGTATATATATCGTCTCCTATTCCAAGAGAATTGAAATCAATATAATTACTTACTATGGCGTGTTCAAGGAATTTACTTAGGCTTATGCTGCCCGAGCTGTAATCCTTATATACTTTATCTGAAGAATCAATTGAATCGCTTAAAAGTATACTATTTTCGGAAAGCATCTGGTATATATATGAGATATATGAAGCATACTCATCGCTTAGTTCCTCAGATGTACGCTTAAATCCCATATTAATGTACTCGTTCAGTCTTCTGTCAATGGTCTTTTTTTTCTGTTGATATCTGGTATATATTTTTTTCTCGACCGTAGAAACCTTTTTCTTCGAAAAGCGTTTTGTATCGACTACGTTATTTGATATAATTGCGTTATATACGTCATATATCGGAATTCGTATGTCTGAAGCGGATTCTCCCTTTGTTCCCGCATCATTGCTATTGTTTATTTTCGATATGAGTATACCGGCAAGCTTTTTCTCAAGGATATCATAACATGCCTTCTGCAGATCCGAGTCAATGGTAAGATATATATCGTTTCCGGCAACCGGATTTACAATATCCTTAATATCGGATATTCTTGAGTATTCATCCAAAATAAGCGTTTCAGAGCCCTTAACGCCTCTAAGCGTCTCCTCCATACTGAGTTCTATTCCCGATTTGCCAATCTGATCGGTGGATGTGTAATTGTAATCAGGATACTTCTCATTTGCTTCGGCAACTCCGTCGCTTGTAACGGCTCCGGTGTAACCGATAATATTGGAAAAATACTTACTGTCATAATACAGTCTGCTTGTCTCCTCACTTATTTTGACTCCGGATAGCTCGTCGCTGTTTTCCTTTATTGCAACAACTGTCTCATCCTTAATGTCAGAGGCAATGGTTATAGGAATATATTTGGTTCTGCTGTTTATCATCATTGTGTAACGTACTTTAATAATATCAAGAGCATCCCTTGCGCTATATGTGTCGGAAACGTCAAATCTCGGACCGCTTGAAGTTGTATCCGTACGCAGATATTCAAATACAGTATATGCGTCGGCATCCTTTTGCTCCTCCGAAAGCTCGTCCACAGACCTTGCAAAATATGCGTCTCTCTTAAACCTCAATTCTGCAGACTTATCAACGTTAAAGTAAAAATTCCCGTCATCGTCAATATCTATACAGAAATCTATATCAAGCTCGTCATCATTCTTGTAAATAATTTCAATCATTCTATGAATCATTTCATTTTTTTCATCATTGGTTGTAAGCTGACCCGTATCTTCAATGGTAACAGAATATGTTATCTGATTGGAAGCCAGAAGAACTCCGTTACGGTCATATATATTGCCGCGCGTCGATAAGACATCTCTTTGTTTTTCTTCAGAGATAGTATTGTTGCTTCCTATGTCATCGCTTCTTACAATCTGAAGATTAAACATTCTGACTATAAGAATAAAAAAAAGCAGGAAAAATATAATTGATATTGGAATGAGTCTGGAACTGAATATCTCTTTTAAGTAATCCTTAATTCTGTCAAGCAATTATACTGCCTCCTTGGTGTTGTTAGGAACAATAAGTCTGTCAATCCATGTGAATAATTTAAAAAATAAAATTGCTGCAAGCATCGTATATATTGCTTCGGGAAGAATTATATGTGTAAAATAATACAGGAAGTTAAGTCTGCCGCGAAGCAAAAATTCAAAAACATAATAAAGCATTCCATACAACAGATCGCCTGCACCTATGTATAGTAATGGCATAATAAGATCATTTCTGTCAAATGTACTATGTGTGTATCCTGATATATAACCAATGAACATATATATCAAAGCATGCAGTCCTATCACGCTTCCAAATACAAAATCAGATAAGAGTCCGCATATCAGACCGGTGATAAGCCCATCCTTCAGATCTCGCATATATCCACATGAAACTGTTATGATTATGAGCAGATTAG
>CASFAQ010000069.1 GCA_949292725.1 uncultured Eubacteriales bacterium
AACAGTCGGCTGTATAATTGGCGTATACAGGAAGCTTCGGCGCTTTTACAGAGAGAGTCTTTAAGATATCAGAAAGACCCTCAGACGCATCGCTCATGTACGGAGTATGGAATGAACCGCTTACTGCAAGCTTGACATATCTGATCTTGTGTTCGTCAAGCTTCTTATACAATTCTTCCATTTTATCAAGATTACCTGCTACCGAGGTCTGTCCCGGACAGTTATAATTAACTGCATACACTCCACATTCGCTGCACAACTCTTCCAAAAGTTCCTCATCAGCCCTCAATACGGCGCACATAGTACCCGGATATTTGATATTGCACTCGCCCATAAGCTCGGCTCTTTTCTTAACAAGCATGAAGCCCGACTCATCATCAAGCACATCCGCATACGTAATCGCCACTATCTCTCCAAGCGAAAAACCTGCAACAACATCCGCATATACACCATATGAATTAAGCGCCTTAGCACAGGCGTAATCGGTAAGAAACATACACGGCTGAGTATTTTCCGTCTTCTTAAGAGTATCCTCATCAGAATCAAAGCACTGGGCACATGTGCCCGGTCTTATATTCTCCGCCATGTCAAATAAATCTTTTACACAGGAAACGTTATCATACAAATCCTTTCCCATGCCGGGATACTGTGCTCCCTGTCCTGAAAATAAAAATGCTATATTACCCATTTTGCGGCTCCCATCAATATTTCCTCTGCTTCACTGCATATATCGACAATAATGTCCTTGCAGCTTTTTTTGTCGTTAATGATTCCTGCAATCTGTCCGCACATAAACGAACCTTTATCAACATCACCTTCGAGTGCGGCAATTCTCAGTCCGCCGGCTCCCATGGCTTCAAGCTCCTCATTAGTTACGCTGCTGTCATATTCTTTTTTGAAGAATTCACGTGACATAGGATTCTTAAGAGTACGTACGGGATGTCCAAGTCTTTTTCCTGTAACGATTGTATCTATATCCTTTGCCTTAATGACCTTCTGCTTGTAGTTCTCATGGATATTACACTCATCAGCCGTAAGAAATCTTGTTCCCATCTGTATCGCCGATGCTCCAAGCATAAATGCTGCAGCCATACCTCTACCGTCGCCTATTCCACCTGCAGCGATAACCGGTATATCTACAGCCTGCGCCACCTGCGGTACAAGCGTCATTGTTGTGCTCTCTCCGACATGCCCTCCGGATTCACATCCCTCTGCAATAACGGCGGTAACACCCATACGTGCTGTCATCTTTGCAAGGGCAACACTTGGTACAACAGGTATAACCTGAATTCCGGCCTCTTTAAGTCTCGGAATATATATGGACGGATTGCCCGCACCGGTCGTTACTACAGCAACATGCTCGCTGCACACAACATCAATAGCTTCTTCTATGTAAGGACTCATAAGCATAAGATTTACACCAAAAGGCTTATCAGTCATTTGTTTTGCTTTTTTAATCTGTTCCGTCAGCTGCTCTCCATTAGAATTCATGGCTGCAATAATTCCGAGACCACCGGCCTCGGAAACAGCTGCTGCAAGGCCGGCGTCGGCAACCCACGCCATCCCGCCCTGCAGCACAGGATATTTAATATCGAGCATCTGACATATTATGCTGTCAATCATAGTATTCCTCCAAATTACTTTGATTCCTCTATATATGCACAGAGCTTATCGATATTATCAATTTCCTGAGATAACTCGATCTTGCAATCAAGGCTATCCTCAATCTGCATAACTAACTCCATAACATCAAGAGAATCAAGACCAATTTCCTTGAATGTATCAGAAGATGATATCTCTGATTCATCCTTTCCAAGGTACTCTGCAATAATGCCTATTATTGTTTCCTTCATTAATATACACTCCTTTATTTATTAATTTTCATATTATAATAATCCTGGGGGTTACACCCAGGTCAAGTTTTTTATATACAATATATCAACAACGCCTCAAATCATCTGCTTTTCCCGGGCTTTGCATACAGTATAACGCTCTTGAGGATACCAGGATGCATAAGAATCAAAAGAGGAAAAAGCTCAAGTCTTCCGGCCAGCATATCAAACATCAGTACATATTTTGAAAATATACTAAACATTCCAAAATTGCATATCGGTCCAACCTGCGCAAGCCCCGGACCTATATTATTGATGGATGCCGTAACTGCCGTAAAATTGGTAATTGCATCCCTTCCTTCAATTGAAATAAACAACAGTGAAAATGCAAATATTATAAAATATGTGATAATGTAGACATTTGTGGAGCGCACAACATCATGCGGTACAGCCTTTCCTTCCATCTTAATCTTCTTAATGCTTCTTGGGTGAATGTAGGAACCTATCTCCTTAAAAATCGTCTTTACCAGTATGACAATCCTGGATATCTTTATTCCGCCCGCAGTACTGCCCGCACATGCTCCAAGGAACATAAGAAGTACAAGTATGGTCTTACTAAACTCAGGCCATTTATCAAAATCAACCGTTGAATAACCTGTTGTTGTGATAATGGAAACTACCTGAAATGCCGCATCTCTGAATAATGCCTCAGCAGATTTTGCATAGTTAAATGTATTAATAAATATAGCTACTGTACTTACAAGTACGATTCCAAGGTACGCCTTTAATTCTTCCATTCCGGCTATTTTGCTGAATTTTCTAAACAGTAGCAGATAATACGCGTTAAAATTAATACCAAATAACAGCGTAAATATCGTAATCACCCACTGTATGTAAGGCGAATAGCCGGCAATGCTGTCATTCTTAATGCCAAACCCGCCTGTTCCGGCAGTGCCAAATCCTATAGTAACTGCGTCAAATAACGGACACTTTCCAATCACAAGCAGAATAATCTCAATGATTGTCATTCCAAAATATATAATATACAGTATTCTTGCCGTCTCTTTTATATTTGGTACAAGCTTTCCGACAGATGGTCCCGAGCTCTCCGCTCTCATAAGATTAATATGCGAACCTCCGCTAAGCGGAACTATGGCAAGGAGAAATACCAAAACTCCCATTCCTCCTACCCAGTGTGTAAAGCTTCTCCAGAACAGCGATGCATGCGACAACGCCTCAACATCCGAAAGAATACTTGCCCCCGTGGTTGTAAATCCCGACACAGTCTCAAACAATGCATCGGTAAACGCAGGAATCTCACCACTCAGATAAAAAGGAATACAGCCAAAAAAACTTAAAAAAATCCAGCTAAGAGCAGTCGCAACGCATCCTTCTTTCAAAAGGAACATCGAATTATGAGGCTTCTTATGTGACATAATCCACCCGGTCACGATACATATAAATGATGCCAAAAGATAATATATTCCCACGCTCTCGCGGTAAATAACCGAAACGATACACGGGAGCAGTAAAAATACAGCCTCTATCTTAAGAATCCATCCAAGTATATATTTTATAATTGAAACATTCATATCAAGATCTCCTACAAAAGAATATCCGTAAGCTCATCGAATCCCGTGTGCGTAGTCACGATAACCACAACATCCCCCGGCATAATACACTCACTGCCGCTTGGGATGATGATCCTACCCTCCCTGCTTATACACGCAACCAACAGATCCTTCTTAAGCCGCAAATCCATCAAACTGATTCCCGTAACCTTTGATTCTTCTTCCACATTAAATTCTATTGCCTCAACCCTGTGGTCAAACATATAATACAGCGTCCTGATATTATTGCTTCCTTTGGAATTTCTCTTTGCACGCACGTAAGCCGTAATCGCTTCACTGGTTATATTTTTCGGTTCAATGATACTTCCCAGATCCAGACTTGCCACAACATCGTTAAATGTTATATGGTTAATCTTTGTGATTGGCTTTGCACCTGATACAAGCCTCGTAAAAAGAGTAAGAAATATATTCTCTTCATCAATTCCCGTAAGTGCAACAACAGCATCCGTATACTCTATACCCTCCGCTTTAAGAAGGTCCTGATCGCTTCCGTCACCGTTAATGATGATCGCCTCCGGCAGAATCTCGCTCAAATGCTCACATCTTCTTCTGTCTATCTCTATAATCTTAACGGATATACCCATGTGTATAAGCTGTCTGGCAAGATAATATGCAATCCTGCCTCCACCTATGAGCATGGTTTCCTTAACCTTGTTTTTAAGGGTACCGTGCTTTTCAAGAAAGGCCTTTGCCTCTATTCGATTGGCAATAAATGAAATCACATCATTGGCCTCTAAGATGTAGTCACCTGATGGAATTGTTATATCGCCCTTTCTCTCAACAGCACATATCAGGAGGTTATTTTTCACATTTTTCCCAAATTCCGCTATCGACATTCCATCTAATACACTATCCACGGGAATCTTAAATTTTATCATCTCAGCATGTCCATGAGCAAATGTATTGACCTCTATGGCACTTGGCATCGACAGGATACGCGCAGCCTCATTTGCAGCCTCAAGTTCAGGATTGATAATCATTGCAAGTCCAAGCTTATCACCCAGATACATGCGTTCCTTACTGTAATCAGGTGTTCTTACCCTCGCTATGGTGGCACAGTCGCTCGTCTGGTTGGCGATTATACAGCACAAGAGATTCAGTTCGTCCGACTCAGTAACCGCAATAAAGAGATCTGCCTTATCAATCCCGGCTTCCACCTGGATTCCATGGCTTGCTCCATTGCCCACGATTCCCATTACATCATGCACTTCTACCGCTTCCTGCACCTTATCCGAATCGCTGTCAATAACGGTAATGGCATGTCCCTCCGTGCTGAGCTGCTCAACCAACGTCATACCAACCTTACCATAGCCCACAATGATAACATTCATGTCCTTTCCGGGATGATCCTTTAATTTAAACATTTCCTATACCTCTCACAACAAGAAAAATATTGATTATTATACGATATTTTATTTAGAGTTGCAATACAGACAGGCGCTTCATATACTTCTAAAATTCATAAAAAACAACCCTAAAATAATTGTTTTTTTATTTTAGAAACAGTAGAAATATGATATGATGTGGAGAGAAATGTTGTGGGAGGTTTTACGTTATGGATGTATGTGAATATGCCAAGAAGCTCTGGCGACTGTATATACTCGCGGATGATCAGGCATCGTTTAACAAGCTGTTTAACGTGATGAATGAAAAAATTTCAATTATAGGTACCGGAAGACATGAGTTTTATGAAAAACTTTCTGATTTTGCAAAAGCACTTGAAAATGAAACTCCGGAGCGGGAGGCGATTGAGTTTGCCATAAATTCTGTATCTGTGAAGGAACAGCCTGTTACTGAATATGTAAAGCTGGCGTACGGACGGCTTCATGTGATAGGTAAAGGAAAGCACACGAATATATCGGTGGATATGGACACCCGATTCACCCTGGTATTTCAACGGATAGAGGGAAACTGGAAGGTAATTCATGTCCATCAGTCCCTGCCATATATTGATCAACAGGAAGGAGAATATTATCCCAAGACCCTGTTAGATCAGCTGGAGGAAGCTAATCAGCGGGCAGAATACATGGAGTTGCTGGCCACCATGGATCAGATGACAGGTCTGCTTAACCACAGCGCCTTTTATGAGGAAAGTAACAAGCAGATGGAAAAGTATGGCGGAGGCTTCTGCATGACCATTGATTTAGACGATTTTAAGCAGACCAATGATTCTTACGGCCATCAGGCGGGAGACGCAGTTCTTCAGGAGATGGGCAGGATTATCCGGGCGGTGGCAAAGGACCACTGTGTGGTGGGAAGGATTGGCGGAGACGAGTTCGCCTTATTTTCCGGAAAGATTACTTCCGGCGAGGATGCCTGTGCCATGGCTAAAGAGATTATGTCACGGGCAGATGGTTTTGTCGGTGAAGATAAGACACCGTTTCCCGGGATATCCATCGGCATCTCTCTTGTGCGCAAGCAGGAAAAACTGAAGGATGCATTTCGCAGGGCAGATAAGATGCTTTATGAGGCAAAACGTAGTGGAAAACGCGGTTTCCGTTTCTGCGAATAAGTATGCGGAAACCATTTAAGTTGCAGGGGGGGTGAAATCTTGGATAAGAAAATGTCTGAGCAGGAACTTGTGGCATGCTTTGATGAAGCCATAAACTTTGGGCATATTTTTGTAACCTATCAACCGAAGATTAATCACAGCACCGGGAGAATGATAGGCGCTGAGGCACTCATGCGCTGGTCTCATCCTGCCTACGGAATGCAGTATCCGTCGGATTTCATACCTGTGCTGG
>CASFAQ010000070.1 GCA_949292725.1 uncultured Eubacteriales bacterium
TAATCCGATTTTTCAATCAATAAGAAAAAAATCGCCACTGTAACAAAAAAAGGCGTGGTAAAGGCTAAAAAACGCGGCAATGCGGTTGTTACTGTTAAGGAGAAGAATAAAAAAGGCGGCAAGAAGAAGAGGCTCGTCGGAAAGGTTAAGATTAAGGTTACTGCTAAGATGACAAATAATATCACTGTTACCAATACACCTGTTCAGCCTTCAGATAATGGAGGGGGAACGAATGTAGTTACTCCGCCTCAGACAGAGAAGGGGGCTGATATATATGTATCGGCATCAGGTAACGATAATGGCGACGGAAGCAGGACCAATCCTTATCGTACCCTTGCGAAGGCAAAAGAAGCGGTAAGGAGTATGGATAAGTCTAAGGGTGATATTATCGTTGAGTTTGCGGATGGTTTTTATCCGGTTGACGATACAGTAAGTTTTACATCAGAGGATTCAGGTAATCAGGGCTGCACCATATATTATCGCGCGGCAGAAGGAGCTACGCCGGTTATATCGGGTGGCGACAGGCTTTATGGAACATGGGAAGTTGCAGACGAGGTCAACTGGCTTACGGGCTCGCTGAAGGCATATAAGATACCTCTTGTAAGAGATAAGAAGCTTCGTGCATTATATGTCAACGGGGAGCGCGCATCCATGACCTCAAAGGTCCTTACTCCACAGGGCTCCATCGGCTCTTACAGCATTACAAAGGGAGAGGCTGAATGGGCTTGGCATTCAAGATCAGGCATGAGCTCGGGAACAAGATTTGCCGCTGACAGTACTCTTTCGGCAGACACGCGTAATCCGCAGAATATAGAGCTCGATTCATCCTCAAGATGGGCAAGACAGGTTGTATGTGTGGATTATCTGAATCAGGCGTCGGACGGAACCATAGAAGCATATCTCCAGATGCCGTATGGAGCATTTGCGCAGAACCTTGGATGGAATACGGCATATACGGCTTCGACGGACAATACCGTAACCAATGTTTTTGAATGGCTTGCTAATCCGGGAGAGTTCTATTTTGATGAAGAGGGAAGCATGCTGTATTATATTCCACGTGAGGGAGAAGATATTAACAGCGCCGAGGTAGTCGTTCCGAGATTGGATACCATAATTGAGATAAGGGGCGATGAACCTCTGGAAAAATATGTTGAGAACATTGTATTTGACGGACTTGAATTTGCATATTCTGACTGGAATCTTATGGAGATAGACGGTTCGCATGGCTATGCTTCGGTTCAGGGCGCGATTGCGTTAAGTGCATTTGGACTTGAGAACCAGCATGATGATATATATCGTACGTATGATATTCCGGCGGCAGCCATCCACGTTAATTCGGCGCGTAATGTTGAATTCATAAACGGAGCCATAAGGCATACCGGTAATATCGGAATTCATATTGAGAATGACGTTAACGATATAAATGTGACCGGAAATTACATAGGCAAGACCAGCGGAGCAGGCGTGGTCGTTGGACATCCTACGCATGTATATGAAAATGATGGCCCTGAACACCAGACACAGGCTGCTGATGCGGCAGGTCCGGATAAAGAAAAATTTGCAGATGGAACGGAGAGGGTTCCTGTTAATATAACGATAAGCAATAACTATCTTCTTGAGAACTGTTATTTCTTTTCGGGACATTCGCCTATAACAACATTTTACACATATAACCTTCAGGTGCTTCATAACTTCGTGTACAAATGTTCATACAGCGGAATGAGTATCGGATGGGGCTGGTGTAATTTTGACGGAGCTACGGGAAGCGATTCACAGCTTCCGGGATATCCTACACATACGTCAAGAAATAACCATGTTAATTATAACCGTGTTGAGGAGATATGTTCGCTTCTTCAGGATGCGGGAGGAATATATACGCTGGGACAGCAGGGTAATGATGACTGGACAGAATATTCTGAGATGAGCTATAACTATATTAACGCCAAGCGTACCCCGCAGGTTGCTGACGGAAGCAGGATGGTCAATGGCTTCCATCCTGATGAGGGAAGCGCATATATCAAATTCGACAGCAATGTTGTTACCAACACCATACGTAATGTGTATGAGTTAAATGACTGGAGAAGGAAGCATGATATGATTGTAACGAACGGTTTCTCTAACACAGACCGTTCTGAGTGCACTGCTCCAAACTGTACGTTGGAACAGTATGTCAACAGTGATTATATATGGCCTTTGAAGGGTTACGAGACAGTACTTTATTCGGGACTTGAGGATGAGTACGTATATATGGTAGGAAAGGAGGTTATACCTGATACGGATTATGAGCTTGCATCCAATGTAAGGCTGTCGGCAGGACAGAAGCTTCCCAGAAGGGGACTTTTGTCGGCTGATGATACCGTATGGCTTGCGCCTGCCGGAACGAACAGCTTCTCGGCTTCAGATACCATGACGACGGCAAAAGGCAATGAAAAGTCCATGGACGTTCCGCAGACTCCGGGTGAATATAAGCTGTATATAGTATATGCGGACGGAAGTGTATCCGATGAATCGACATTTACTTTATATGTGGGAGAAAGCTCGGATATAGCTAATGTATCGGACGGTCAGAACATAAATGTATCAAAGCTCAGACCGCTTACGCTCAGCCTTAAGGAGGGATTAAGCTATACGCTTAACGGAGAGTCTGTATCTGACGGATATGAGATAAGTACATCAGGAACGTGGACCCTGCAATCCGGTGATGATACAATAATATTTACAACGACGGTTACAGACGCCAACAGGATCCTCAGTGATAATATAACTGTTGGAAGCGGAGAGGAGTTCGACTTTACGGAAGTCCTGTCAGATCCTACAAAGACTATCTGGCTTGCGCCATCAGGGCTTTCGGCATTTGATGAGAATGATCCTGCCATGTCTAAGACCTCGGGCAACAGCTATTATATGGCGGCGCCAAAACAGCCGGGTACATATATACTTACTATTGTGGATGAAAAGGGAGATATTCTCAGTCAGTCTGATGCATTTGTAACTGTACAGTGATAATGATAAAAGGAGGAGATTATATTATATGAGAAGAAAAAAAATATGTGGAATAGTGGCAGGTCTGGCGCTGACTTGCACGATGGTCATGGGAAGCATGGTTTTTGTGCAGCGTGCGTTGGCAGATAACCCGATAGTGCAGGATGTATACACCGCCGATCCGGCTCCTATGGTATGCTCGGATGGCAGGCTTTATCTGTATACATCTCATGACGAGGATGAAACTATTAATAATTTCTTTACGATGAATGACTGGAAATGTTATTCGACAACGGATATGGTCAATTGGACGGACCATGGTACGGTGTTAAGTTATCATCAATTTGAGTGGGCAAAGGAGAATTCCTCATGGGCAGGTCAGGTGGTTGAGAGAGACGGAAAGTTCTACTTCTACGTTCCTATCAATGCCAAGAACGGACAGACTGCTATAGGGGTGGCTGTTTCGGATTCGCCTACGGGACCTTTTGTAGATCCTATAGGAGAGCCGCTTGTCGGACCTGCCTACGGTTACATAGATCCAACGGTATGGGTTGATGATGATGGTCAGGCGTATATGTACTGGGGCAATCCTGACCTTCACTGTGTTCTTCTGAATGACGATATGATAAGCTATGACACGGGTTATGGTAATAACGGAATTATCACATGGGAGCTTGAAACCGGTGATTATTCTGAACTTTCGTCTATGACTGACGCCGACAAATATATTTCAAGCGGAGAATATGCCAATGATGTAAGCGACAAATTAAAGGATATGCAGGCACAGTTCGGAGTGGGTGTAAGAACTGATAACAACAAAGTCAGAAGACCTACATTATATGAGGAGGGACCATGGTTTTATAAACGCGGTGACCATTACTATATGGTATATGCCGCTAACGGAATACCGGAGAGAATAGACTATTCCATGTCTGATGACCCTCTTGGACCTTGGGAATACAAGGGTATGATCATGGATGATAATGTAAATGGTTCCGGAACGGGAAGCTTTACCAATCATGCCGGGATAGTGGATTATAAGGGGCATTCTTATATATTCTACCATACCGGAAAACTTCCGGGTGGCGGAGGTTTTACGCGCTCGGTAGCAGTGGAAGAGATATATTATAACGAAGATGGAACCATACAGCAGGTGGACTTTACGGATGAAGGAGTATATCCGGTGGATGACCTTAATCCATATGAGCGCGTAGAGGCAGAAACGATTGCATGGGGTCAGGGAATCGAAAAAGAGACCTGCTCTCAGGGAGGTATCAATCTGTACGATATTGACGAGGGCGATTATATAAAGGTCGAAAGTGTTGATTTTGGCGAGCATGGCGCAGTGAAATTCAGTGCTGGTACTTCTTCTGATAAGGAAGCAGGTACTATTGTTGCAACGATGGACATATGTATCGATTCTATGGACGGGGAAGTTATCGGAACTGTTGATATATACGGAACAGGTTCATATGACACATGGAGTACATCAGAGACGGATATAGGCGGCATAACCGGTGTTCACGATCTCTATTTTGTATTCTACGGAACAGAGGATACAAAAGAAGATTTGTTTAAGTTTGATTACTGGCAGTTTACTCAGAAGGAAATACCTGTAATACAGGAGCCTGAGCCTGTGGTTACGCCTTCCGAAACGCCGACATACAGCACGCCTCAGACTGTTACGCCTGTGGCAGACACTTCCGTCATTTCTGTCATAAAGCCGGGAAAGGCTAAGAAACCTGTCATAAAAGCAGGAAAGAAGAGTATGAAGGTTAAGATCAGAGGCGTAAAAGACGCTGACGGATACAGGATAATGTACTCGACTGACAAATCATTTAAGAAGGCTGTCAAGAAGAAGGATACAAAGAAAAAGAAAATAACTATCAAAAAGCTTAAAAAGGGAAAGAGATATTATATTAAGGTAGCAGCATACAAAAAGGATGCTTCAGGTAAAAAAATTCTTGGCAAATACAGCGGAAAGGTAAAGGTAAAAATTAAATAATATAATGATGAGGGGGATTATATTATGAGTTTAAGGAGACTTATAGGAATGTTTCTGGCCATGTCGCTTGTGATAACGGCGTCAGGTTTTATTCCTGCAAAAAACGCATCGGCGGATAATCCGATTGTTCAGCATATTTTTGCGCCTGACCCGGCTCCTATGGTATATGATGATACTGTGTATCTGTATACCACACATGATGAGGATGAGACTCAGAACAATTTCTATACCATGCTTAACTGGCACTGTTTTTCAAGTAAGGACATGGTAAACTGGACGGCGCACGGTCAGATATGGTCGCTTGATGATATATCATGGGCCAATGACAGAGCCTGGGCTGCACAGTGTATAGAAAAGGATGGCAAGTTCTATCTCTATGTTCCGGTAAAGGCTACAAATTCCGGAATCTGTATCGGAGTAGGTGTCAGCGACAGCCCGACGGGACCTTTTGTGGACGCTATAGGCGGACCGCTTATCGATGAGGGAGACTGGAACGACATAGACCCGACGGTTTATATAGATGACGACGGTCAGGCATATCTTTATTTTGGTAATCCTGAGTTGAGATATGTAAAGCTTAACGACGATATGATTTCCTATGACGAATCCGTAGGAATAGTAAAACAGGAAATGACGGAAGAAGCATTCGGACCGAGAGCGGACGGACGTACCTGCTCGTATGCAGAGGGACCATGGTTCTATAAGAGAAATGATCTGTATTATATGGTATATCCTGCATTTGGAGCAACGGGAGGAGAGAATATATCTTATTCCACCAGTACATCTCCAACAGGACCATGGACATATGGTGGAGTAATTCTCTCTCCTAATAACTGTTATACGATTCATCCGGGTGTGGTAGATTATAAAGGTCATTCATATATGTTCTATCATGGTAATCCGCTTGATAAGACATCCTCGTTCCACAGAAGTGTGTGCCTTGAAGAGTTTACTTATAATGATGACGGTTCCATATCGCCAATGGAGCAGACGAAGGAGGGCGTACAGTCAGTACAGAACCTTGATCCTTATGAGAGAGTTGAGGCAGAGACGATCGCATGGGAGAGAGGAATCGATGTTG
>CASFAQ010000071.1 GCA_949292725.1 uncultured Eubacteriales bacterium
AATCATCATCAGGAACCAAACCTTCCAAATTTAATGGCAAAACCAGTTGATAAGGCTCGCCGAATTCGGTATAATTTTTATGGTATTTTTGGTTAGTAGTCATATCTAATCATACCATGGATTACGGACTCTTCGGGGTCCGTTTTCTATTTTCAGGCATAAAAATGGAGCCATTGCTCCATAGATGATTACTCATCTATTTTGCAGCGGCCCCTTATTTTTTCTTATATATGTTGTTCTCGTATATTTAATGTCATCGCCATATGTATCACCTGTTATCAGATCAAAATCGGATACATCAAACTCTGGAAAACACACATCTCCATCCTCTATATATATATCTACTTCAGTGATATACATTATATCCACAAGAGGAATAGCTTCCTTGTACAGGGCATAACCTCCCGCTACATAGACGTCCGTATTTTCAGCAAGTTCCAATGCATCTGTCAATGAAGACGCCATGGTCAGATTATCGCCGTTACAGCACATTGTAGTCGATACTATTATATTCTGACGGCCGTGAAGTGGATGCCCAATCTCCTCATAAGTCTTTCTTCCCATAACAACGGTATGTCCCATGGTAAGTTCTTTGAATAGTTTCTGTTCACCTTTGATATTCCAGGGAATTCTGCCATCTTTACCTATAATATTATTATTTGATCTTGCAGCAATTAATCCGATCATGCATCCGAATCCTTAAGTGGTTCACCCTTAAATACAGGTTTTAGTAATATTGGTGTTATGATCGTAGTTGCAACTACAACAAGTACAATTGGACCCATGAAGTTGTCTCCGAGTAATCCTGCGGCAGCGCCCTTGTTTGCAACAATCAGTGCGACCTCTCCTCTGGAGATCATTCCGACTCCTATCCTAAGACTCTGCATTCCCGTATATTTGCAACATTTTGCGCCTATTCCGCAACCGATAACCTTGGAAAGTACGGCAACTACAACCAGTATTATTGAAAATGCAATAATTGCATTAGTCATCTTAGGTAACTCTACCTTAAGACCTATGCTCGCAAAGAATATAGGTGAAAGGAGAAGATACGAAAGTACGTCAAACTTTGATGTGACGAATTGTTTGATAGGTGTGACCGATATAAAAAGTCCTGCGATAAATGCACCGGTTATATCTGCAACTCCAAAGAATACTTCCGCACAGAAGGAAACCAGAAGGCAGAATACAAATGCCGCTATGGCGTGTCTGTGCATGGCTTTCTTGGAATAAGCAATCCATAATTTGTACAGTTTAAAGAATATGAAGCCGGTTACAATTGCAAATACGAAGAATCCTAAAATCTTTAATAGGACTATTCCTATACTTACCGATGTATCTGCCATGCTTGTAACTATAGTCAGCGCAACGATGCCAAGTACGTCGTCTATTATTGCAGCGCCCAGGATTGCATTGCCGGCATCTGTTTTAAGTTTTCCGATTTCTCTTAATGTTTCAACGGTTATACTTACTGAAGTTGCTGTCAGTATAACTCCTACAAAGATACTCTGGAGAAGTACAGAGGCCTGAGCGTTCGAGGTTATGGAGCCGTTACTTATATATATGTATGTAACTATCGCGCCTCCAACCCATGGCACAATGACGCCCAGTATGGCTATTATCAGTGAAGCCAGTCCGCATTTTTTGAGCTCCTTTACATCCGTTTCCAGCCCGGCACAGAACATAAGCACTATTACGCCTATCTCAGCCATGTCGGTTATAAGGTCTGTTGAATTGAGGATTCCAAAGCATGCCGGACCAAGTATTACTCCGGCTAAAAGTGCGCCTACAACCTGAGGCATGTGAAATCTCTTGGTTATAAGGCCCAAAACCTTGGTGCTGAGTAAAATAAGTGCTAAGTCTAGTAAAAATCCGTATGTTTCCATTTTTCTATACCTGCTTTCTTAAGTTTTCCCCAATACAGAGCATACTTTAGCACTTTTTATATATAATTTCAAGAGCGTGATGGAATAATTTAATCGGACTGTAAAGCTGTAAAAGCATCCTTTAATTCTGATACCGCCGTACGCGGATTTTCAGCTTTCATAATCGCCGAAACGGCGCATATGCCGTCGATTCCGCTATTCTTTAATATGTGAATATTATCTTTATTAAGGCCACCGATTGCATTTACTTTGATTGGTACGGCGCGTACGATTTCTTTTAATGTGTCAACGGAGGTCAGTACGGTTTTAACCTTTGTGGTCGTAGGATATATAGCTCCGACGCCAAGATAGTCCGCACCCTGTTCATATGCTTTACGTGCCTGGGATACAGTCTTTGTGGTTGCACCGACTATTTTATAATTGCCCATAAGACGCCTTGCGATATCTACGGGCATATCCGACTGGCCGACATGGACGCCCTCTGCGTCAACTGCCTGTGCTATGTCAACCCTGTCATCGATAATGAGCGGAATGTCGTAGCGTTTTGTAATATCGTGAACCTTTTGCGCAAGGCAGAGATATTCCCTGGTTGTGCGCTCCTTTTCACGAAGCTGTATCAGTGTTATACCGCCTTTACAGGCTTCCTCAATACGGTACAGAAATTCTTCTTCGCTGTAATTTGTGCTGTCAGTGATAAAATACATTGTAGTATCTAATTTTTTCATACATACCTCACATATAGATATAGTCATTGAGTACAGGCTGCAATCCTTCCGCTGCTATATCCTTATACATATCGTCAAGAGAGCGGGAGTCGCTGATTTCAAACTGCTCGTCGCCGGTTTCTGATTCATCTGATATGGCGTCATTTGCTTCTTTTTTGTTGTATTTGCTTTCGTGGTCACCGATGCCGGTGGAGACTCCTGCAGAAACTTTTGTTGCCGCAATTTTTACTATGCCGTTTCTAAAGCTTTCACTTTCCCTTGAAGAGACAGTAATACCGACATACGGCAGAAAGATCCTGTATGCGCATATGATCTGGCATAACTGTGTTTCGTGTACATCAAGTGGATTGATTTTGTCGTTATTGATAATAGGTCTTAGTCTCGGACATGAAAGGGACATTTCGGCATGGGGATATTTTCTTTGCAGATAATATACATGCAGCGCGCTTGCAAGGGCGTCCTTTCTAAAATCCGATAAGCCCAAAAGAGCAGAAAAGGCAACGCCTCTCATTCCGCCCATAAGTGCACGTTCCTGTGCATCGAATCTGTAAGGGAATACGCGCTTATGACCCAGAAGGTGCAGGTCCGCATATCGGTCGCTGTCATAAGTCTCCTGAAATACCGTTACGTAATCTGCGCCGCATTCGTGCAGATATCTGTATTCATCCACGTTAACCGGATAGATTTCAAGACCCACCATACGAAAATATTTTCCCGCAAGCTTACATGCTTCTCCGATATATTCAAGACTGCTCTGACTGCGGCTTTCACCCGTGAGAATCAGTATTTCTTCCATTCCGCTGGCGGAGATAATCTTCATTTCATGCTCTATCTGCTCCATGTTAAGCTTCATCCGGCTGATGTTATTGTAACAGTTGAAACCGCAGTATACACAGTAATTTTCACAGTAATTAGCTATATAAAGCGGCGTGAACATATATACCGTGTTACCAAAATGCTTGGAAGTTTCGTATCTTGCGCGCTCTGCCATCTGCTCCAGAAACGGCTCGGCCGCAGGTGATAAAAGCACCTTAAAATCCTCTACTGTGCAGGTTTCGTGTTCAAGAGCAGCTTTTACGTCTGCTGCGGTATAAGATGAATAGTCATAGCCATTCATCTCTGAGAGCACCTTGTCCATTATATCTGATTCTATCTGTTCCATTCCCTGCATGTACTGCATATGATCCGTACGGCTTGCAGGGTCGTTCTCAAGTCTGTGTTTTTTCTGCAGTGCGGCAGGCGAAAGATGCTTGTCGTCAACTAAAAATCTATTATCCATACGCACCTCAATTCCTCAAAAAGCCTGTTAACGGGTCAGAAGCGGAAGCTCCGCGGCTAAGTACTCTGCCAAGACCGGATAGATAAGCCTTACGACCTGCTTCAATAGCATCTTTAAAAGCTGACGCCATCATTGTCAGATCTCCGGCAGTTGCAAGGGCGGTATTTGCCATGATTGCAGCAACGCCCATTTCCATGGCTTCGCAGGCCTGTGAAGGTCTTCCTATTCCGGCGTCGACGATGACCGGAAGATCTATTTCGTCAACAAGTATCTGAATGAATTCTTTTGTGGCAAGACCTTTGTTAGAACCGATAGGAGCGGCAAGAGGCATCACTGCCGCCGCACCCGCATTTACAAGATCCCTTGCCGCATACAGATCGGGATACATATACGGCAATACCACAAATCCCTCTTTTGCAAGGATGTCCGTAGCTTTTATGGTTTCGCTGTTATCAGGAAGAAGATACTTGGTATCGCGCATTATCTCAATTTTTACAAAATCACCACAACCAATCTCGCGTGCAAGTCTTGCAATCCTTACTGCTTCATCAGCTGTTCTTGCCCCTGATGTATTTGGAAGCAATGTTACATGCTTTGGTATGTAGTCGAGTATGTTCTCCTGTTCCTTTGTATTTGCACGTCGCAGGGCAAGCGTGATGATTTCCGCACCTGCGTCGCGTACGGCTGCAGAGATAAGATTCAGTGAATATTTTCCTGAGCCGAGTATAAAGCGGGAATTAAACTCATGCCCGCCGATAATAAGCTTATCATTATTCATAATATATACCTCTCTATACGTTAAATTTGCCTGCGATGATACGCAGGACAGTGTTTGCCTGGTGTGCGGCGCAAAGCATGACGCGTGGAGCAAAGAGTGTTCCGTCGGTCTCGACGTCGCTTTGTCCGTCGCCGCATATATACAGCTTTTCGCCAAGTTGTCTGGTCCTTATTATATTACCCGTATGAAGTCCCGACATCCCGGATGCGGCGATAATATATTTTTCAGGATGATTTGATATGATTTCATTTACAAGCATGGCTTTACACAATGCGTCGTCAAAACACTCGCAGATTATATCGCAATCATAAAGAAACGAAAGATTATCCTTAGTGATTCTGACTGTATGAGTTATGACGTTACAATACGGCGCAATCTGCGAAAGAGTCTGTTTCATAGCGTCAGTTTTAAGCATTCCAAGCTGTGAAACCATATACTGCTGACGATTAAGATTTGATATATCAACCCTGTCAAAGTCCGCAAGAATAAGTGTTCCGATACCTGCCCTTGCAAGGGATATGGCTACGTTAGAGCCCAGTCCGCCAAGACCGCATACTGCAACGGAAGTTTGCGAGATTTTCTTCTGCAGATCCGCTCCGTGCCGCACTGTAAGTGCGTCATACCATTCATCCGCCGTCATATCATCCGCCTCCCACAAAGTTTACGATTTCAACACAATCGCCGTCTTTAAGAACAGCGCTTTCATATTGTGCCTTAGGCAGAATATAACCATTTATCTCTACTGCGATGCGCATTGTATCGTATCCGTTTTCATCCAGATACTGCATGACGCTCCTGCCTGAGGAGTCTGACTCCTTACCGTTTATTATTACCATAACTACGCCTTTCTCAAACAAAAAAGTAAGCTACCGGTTCCGATAGCTGTGTATGAATTGTTTTTTAATTATACACCCATTGCAAAAATAAATGCAACATATTACCTGAATTATTTACAGGTATTTTACTAAGAAGCGGTTGTTTATTTTACACAGCGAAACATAAAATAAATGTGAAAAATGAAAAAAGGAGACATTATTATGAAGAGAGAAAATGCCCCATACAGAATAAGCAGATCTATGGCCTCATTCTGTATGGAGCATTGTTCGCGCTTCTCTTCATAAATATTCCTACTGGCGTTCTCTTCTTTTTTGACGAAGAGATGCACTACTGCCGGGGAATATTAAATGGGGTGGGATATCTGCAAGCGATAATAGCTATTCTGCTTTTGCTTGTATGCTATTGCCGCAATCGCAGAACCGTTGATAAAGGGATGCGGCGAGTAATGCGGCTGGGCGTCCCTCTGGTGCGTGCGCCGGGTCTGCCGGCCCT
>CASFAQ010000072.1 GCA_949292725.1 uncultured Eubacteriales bacterium
GATACCTCTTAATTTTCAGGCTTAATCGGAGGATGATCATGAAGAAATATACATGTATGATATGCATTTTGATGTTTGTAATGCTGACATTGTGCGGATGTGGCAGTAAAAATGAAACATTTGAATACAATATTGCTTATCTTGACAAGTCGGAGACAGAGCTTGTATACGAGGGGTATAACGCTGTGGGAAATCAGACTTATGAGCTTATAGGGGAGCTTATTGACCGCATGAAGAGTGCACCGGAGTCGAAGGATGCCATAGTTCCCGGATTTGACGTGACGGACATAAAGAGTTATGAGCTTACACCGGAGGGTTATGTGATCATTAACTTTGATACGGGATACAATACACTTACCCATGTAAAAGAGATACTCTGCCGTGCTGCAATCGTTAAAACGCTGTGCCAGATAGAGGGAGTCAACGGAGTTGAGTTTTATGTAAATGAGACGCCTCTGACAAATGCATCAGGCGATGTGTACGGTTATATGTCGGAAGAGACCTTTGTAGACAATACAAGCGGTGAGACGACTTATAAACAGACGCTTAATGCAAGTCTGTATTTTGCTGACTCATCCGGCAAAAAACTCGTGAAGGTGCCTATAGTTGTTACAATAGATGGAACTATATCTATCGAGGAGCTTATAATGGAACAGCTTATTGATGGCCCTTACGGTATAGAGAATGTGGATGAAAGTCTGCGCGGCGCCATACCGCAGAAGACCACTGTCAATCAGATAACTGTGAGGGAACAGATATGTTATATCGATCTCAATCAGGACTTCATAACATCAGTAGATAATATCGATAAGGAAGTGACACTGTATTCGGTTGTCAACTCCCTAGTGGAGCTTCACGATATCAATAAGGTCCAGTTTAGTATAGATGGGGAGACCATGAAGTTCTTCGGCAATTCAGATATCAGATTTGATGCTCCGTTAGAGAGAAATCTTGAGATAATAAAGGATTAGGAGGTGGCGTACATTTAACAGACCATTAGTTATTATTTTTTTCTTACAGATTGCCGTAATCATGCTGTTTCGGCTGATACTGTATGACGGGTCGGTATATGAGGACGTAACGGGTCATATAAGTGTCTGCGGACAGATTGAGGGCATAAAAGACGGAGAGGGCAATATTTCCCTTACAATAACAGGACCGGACGTGATAAAGGGTCCGAAAACATCTAAAAAAGATAAGATTCTTGTATATTATTCATCAGAAAATTCTGTACACAATCTCAAAATCGGGCAGCGCATAATGATAACCGGAAGTTGCAAGGCATTCGACAAACCTTCCAATCCGGGAGAATTTGACGCATCACGATATTATCATAATAAAGGATATTCATACATCATATTTTCTGAACAGATACAGTTAATTGACAGCGGATATAACCATGTAAGAGAAGGGATAAGGAGCATAACAGAGAAAATAAGCGGCATATATTACGAACTGCTTCCTGAGGATGAGGCCGGCATTATAAATGGTATAGTTCTGGGGAAAAGGGAGTTGATATCAGAGGAGGATACGGCTCTTTACAGAAAAAACGGCATCATGCATCTGCTCGCTGTTTCCGGGATGCATGTAAGTACGATATCTATGATCATATTATTTGTTATGTCTCATACAGGAATCGGTTTTGTAAAGAGCAGGGTTATTGCGGCGCTTCTGCTCATAGCATACGGTTATATGACCGGATTTAGTATATCATGTATAAGGGCCGTTATCATGATTATAATAAGTATTGGCGCCAGAATATGCGGAAGAGCATACGATCTGCCACAGTCACTATCTGCCGCGGGCATATTCATACTTCTTATAAGTCCGAAGGAATTATTTTCAGTTTCATTTTTACTGTCATTTGGCTCAGTGTGCGCAGTAGGGATAATCGCTCCCCTGTACATAAGGGAACTTAGATGCAATGTACTTAAATCAGCGGTAACAAGCCTTACCGTTACTCTATTTACCGCGCCTGTCATCATATATTACTATAATGACACATCCTTGTATGCATTTATTATTAATCTTATGGTTATACCTCTTATGACTCTTTTATTCATTATCGGTATAGGAAGTGTGATTCTGTACCCTCTAAGTCCTGCGGCCGGTATGTTTCTTGCCGGTGCGATGCACTTTATTTTAGTATTCTATGAAAAAACATGCATGTTTTTCGAAGAACATATGTATTCGCTTAGAATAATGGGACATATAAGTATTGCAAGGATAATTATCTATTATCTTACAGGCATGGTCATGTACTTTATGCTAAGGCTTTGCAGGCGCTGCATATTCAAATGGCTTATGTATGCTATGTCGGTTGCCGCATGCGTATATATACTTTCATACACACCTGCTAAGGATAGAGTGGTTATTACAATGATTGATGTGGGTCAGGGTGATGGCATACTTATAGAGATGCCGTCAGATCATAATATGATGATAGACGGCGGAAGCACTGACAAAGACAAGCTCGCCCAATATGTACTGGAGCCGTATATGAGATACAGGGGAATAAACCACATAGATTTCTGGGCGGTCACACATATGGATGAGGACCATGTGAATGGCCTGGTTGATATATGCAGGCGTGCGGATATCAACAGGATTACCATAGGAGCGCTTATTCTGCCTGATATTGCGGACAAATCGGTATATGATGAGCTGCTTTCATTTGATAATGTATATGATGAGGTTATATACATGGGAAGGGACGATATGCTGTCGGTAGATGATGTATCATTTGCCTGCCTTAATCCACAAGCCGGTGCAGACGTACCGGATGATAAAAATGACGACTCGCTGGTCCTTAGAATGGAATATAAAGAATTTAATATGCTCTTTACCGGAGACATCTCAGAGAATGTGGAAGATAAGCTTTCTAACGCCGAATGTTGCGACATATTAAAGGTTGCGCACCATGGTGCAAAAACATCAACTTCGAAAGAATTCCTGAATCGCATGGAACCGGATATCGCGGTCATATCCGCAGGAGAGGGAAACTCATACGGACACCCGGCTCCTGAAACTGTAGAGCGATTAAAGGACTGCGGAAGCAGGATATACTGTACCATGGATACCGGAGCGATAATCATATCTGCCAATGGACAAGAGGATATGTATATGATAGACTGTTATAAAAAATGACGGGAGAATGTGCCATGAATATCATATATACCATAAAAGAATATAATTGCGGGGAATATGTTCCGATTGAAAGCAGTACACTTAGCGTAAGAGAGAGTCTCGTGGGCGGAAGCGGAAAAAACAACGATCCATATGAGTATGAGATCGTATTGAATAATGAAGCAGATGAGCGCTGGATGGGAATATTTCATATGGAGACGTGTATGCCAAAGACGGATCCGCAGTACTATCTGCCGGCGTTCATGTACGGTCGTAACAGAGGCGATGAGCCGATGGATGGGATGAAGCTCTATCCGCGTATAACGGATAATGTACAGAAGCCCGGTTCGCCAACATGGAAAGTCAGGGGCGACAGACTATCACACCCGGTAGCGATGGTGTATGACAATGATATGGTTCTGGGAATAAGCGCAAGAGCGTATATGGGCGGAGAAGTATTCAGATATTCGGGATTTACACTCGATAATTCAGGTGATGAATGCAGGGTCGGATACACTCTTGGGTATGAGAACTCGCCATGGTTATTTATCGATTCATCAAAGGTTGTAACAGATATGCCGACACAGGATAATTACTACATAATTGAAGCTAAAAGCAGTGTATCATTCAGAGTATATATATATGAGGAAAAGGCAGAAGACGCCCGTCTTATCAACAGAATCATTGAAAATGTATACTACAGATATCACGAGGAGCCCGTAAAGAAAGCGTCGGTACATGAGGCGGTTTCCGATATAGCCGGAGCGATATCGGAATATGCATGGCTTGATGACAGTAAAGGATATTCTCTGTTCGTATTTGACAGAGGTGATGAGATACTAAGAAAGCTTGGTTCATTTTCGTGGACCAACGGATTGTCAATTGCCGTTCCCATCCTTATGTCGGCGATAAGGCTTAATGATGAAGCGATGAAGAATCAGGCGCTTTGCTGCATGGATAATATAATGAAAAACAGCATGAATCCATCCTCATCCCTTCCTTACGATGCCTGCTCAGATGAGGGCAAATGGTCCGTAAGAGGCTGGTGGTATAATGGAATGAAGACAGGGGGCCATAGCGGATATATAGTCGGTCAGGGTATATATTATATTATGAAAGCATACGAATTCATGAAGAAGCATTGCGATGTATCGTGTGATGAATGGCTTCATTATGTAAAACCCGTTATAGAAAAACTTGCCGGAACTGCAAACGGTGACGGAGAGTTCCCATACATACTTTCGGAAAAAACAGGCGCGGGGCTGGAATACGATTCGTTCGGAAGCTCATGGATAATGACAGCTATCGCATACTATATGAAACTTACCGGTGAACGTACATATCTAGACATGATTAAAAAGAGTGAGATGCATTATTATAATGAATACGTAAAAAAATGCATCTGTTACGGAGGCCCTCTTGACATAAGTAAAGGAGTGGATTCAGAGGGCATACTTGCATATATACGTGCCGTAAGCCTTCTTCATATGATAACAAAAGAAGATATCTATCTTCACCATCTTAAAGACGCCATAGAATATGAATTCACGTTCAAATTCTGTTATAATTCCCCTGTGAGCGTGCCGCCACTGTCAAAGATTGGCTGGTCAAGCTGCGGAGGTTCGGTAACATCAGTGGTAAACCCTCATATACATCCGATGTCAAGCACGGTGGTAGACGAGATGCTGTATTATTATACACGGACAAAGGATGAATATATAAAGGACAGAATATATGATGTGATAAAATGGGGATGCCAGACTTATAATTATTATGATGGAGAATATGATTATGGAAAGAAGGGCTGGATGTCCGAAAGATACTGTTATTCGCAGGGGCTTCTGACAGAGACATATGAGGACGGTAGCTTAGCATCCACATGGTTTGCACTTATGCCGTGGGCCGGAGCAAGCATAATAGAAGGTCTGACGGGAGATGCATGGGAGTAGTCGAGGATGCGAGGCGTTTTATACCCGATAGGGTGTAATATATAAGATATATTTTGTTGTAACAGATTTTGAGGATTCAAAGAAACCCCGCGTAAATCCATTCGTTTACGCGGGGTTTATATTAGCGGAGACGGAGGGATTCGAACCCTCGTATCGGAGTTAAACCGATAAACTGATTTCGAGTGTTTTACTCCGAACACACTTTAGCGGATTTTGAGAAAAAATGCCCCATTTTAAGGGTAAATGCTCTTGTCCGCAGAAAGTGGTTACCATCTCCGCTTCGGCTGTTTCCGACAGTTAGAAATGCGAGAGAACTATCGGAGAGAACTAACCGTACTGCTATCAAACATAATAGCCGAAAAAGCCCGTAAAATCAATGGTTTTAAGGAATACGGCAACCAATAAGGTCATTCGATTTCGAATGTGTTATGTGATATGGAAAGTGTTAGAAAGG
>CASFAQ010000073.1 GCA_949292725.1 uncultured Eubacteriales bacterium
TTAAAACTTTTAAAAGAAAAATTGGATCTGATAGGCGGAGCCGAATCGGTTATAAGGATTCTGGAGGAATGATGGTAGAAGTAAGGGTTCCCGCCACAAGCGCCAATATAGGCGCCGGCTTTGATACGATGGGTATCGCTCTCGGAATTTACAATTATATAAAAGTTAAGGATGTTGACTTCGGAGATAAGAGTCCGTTGTCCGTAAGCGTTAATGTAGCCTGTGCCGATGTAGAACAGGAGGGAACGATAGAATTCCGCATTGGCTGTGATGAGGACATAATGAGTGAAACATCCAATGACCCGGATCTGTTTAGCGAGGGCTTTGACCTTCATAACACTGACGTTGACTCCGGAGAACTTATTGCATATGCGGATGTGAAGGCTGCGGATGGTGAATTTACACTGGTTAAGGGAGAGATGGAAAAGGAGATAACAGGCGTGCATGACCTGTATATCGTATTCAGATCAGAGAATTCCGGAGAACTTTTCGATTTCGACTACTGGCAGTTTGAAAAGGTGCCTGAGCAGAACGTTACACAGGATAATGGCGGACAGACCGGCAATAATATCCAGACAGGACAGACTGTGACGACTACTGTCAGCACGCCGGGTACAACGGTAACGACAACTACGACAGAGACAGCAGCCAAGCCTGCAAAGGTTAAAAAGCTTTCTGTTAAGAAAAAAGGTTCTAAGGTCGTGGTATCATGGAAGAAGGTTAATGGCGCCGAAAAGTATCAGATTCAATATACAACGAATAAAAAGTTCAAAAAAGGCGTTAAGAAGATTACCGTTAAGGCAACCAAACGCACTATAAAGAAACTTAAGAGCAAGAAAACCTACTATTTCAAGGTTCGTGCATATGCTGACGGCCAATATGGAAAGTTTTCTGCGAAGAAAAAAATTAAATTATAATTAGCTTGACAGAAGTAACCTGATAAGATATAATGCCACCTGTAAAGAAAATTACTTTACAGGTGGTGTTCTTATTATGGGTTCGGGATATGATTCTTCGATATCGGCAAAGGTGGAATATGCCATATTGTATGATTTTTACGGAGCACTGCTTAAGGATAAGAACAGATCTGTATTTGAAGATTATATGTTTAACGACATGTCCCTTTCAGAGATTTCACAGAATTTCGGTATAACGAGACAGGGAGTCAGGGATATCGTTGAAAGGAGCAAAGTGAGGCTTGCCGGATATGAGGAGAGGCTTGGCCTTGCAAAGCGTTTTCAGAATGTACGTGCATACGCTAAGGCAGTGAAGGATAATGTGGGCGATATAAGAGAAAGCATGGCAAGGGTATCTGATTCATATGATATGGATGGTGAATTTATAAGCAGTATCGAGAGATGCCTTGCAGATATTGAGAATAAGACGGATGGTATTCTTGAAGAATTTTAGCTAACCTTTTATGGGAGGAATATATGGCTTTTGATAATTTGACTGAGAAGCTGCAGAATGTATTTAAGAATCTCAGAAGTAAAGGCAGACTGACTGAGGATGATGTTAAAGCCGCTCTGAGAGAAGTTAAGATTGCACTGCTTGAAGCCGATGTTAATTTTAAGGTCGTTAAGCAGTTTATAAAGACGGTACAGGAACGTGCATGCGGGCAGGACGTCATTAACAGCCTTACCCCGGGACAGACCGTTATAAAGTATGTTAATGAAGAGATGGTCAATCTCATGGGAAAGGACCCCGTGGAGCTTGCGCTTAAGCCTGCGGGAGAGATGACAGTCATTATGGTCTGCGGTCTTCAGGGTGCCGGTAAGACTACCACTATTGCAAAGCTTGCCGGACAGCTTAAGACAAAGGGGAGGACCCCACTTTTGGTTGCCTGTGATATATACAGACCGGCTGCCATACTTCAGCTTCAGAAGAATGCTGATAAGCAGGGTGTTGAGGTATTCTCGATGGGTACCGATAAAAGGCCTGTTGATATTGCAAAGGCAGCATATGAGCATGCTAAGAAGAATGGCTGTAACGTACTTATCATAGATACGGCGGGTAGACTTCATATTGATGACGATATGATGAATGAGCTTATAGATATCAAGAATGGTATGACTATAGATCAGACCCTTCTTGTGGTGGATGCCATGACCGGTCAGGATGCCGTGAATGTTGCAACAGTATTTGACGAGAAGCTTGATATAGACGGTATTATACTTACAAAGCTTGATGGCGATACAAGAGGCGGCGCCGCTCTGTCTATAAGAGCAGTTACCGGCAAACCTATAATATATGCCGGAATGGGCGAGAAACTTTCAGATCTTGAACAGTTTTACCCTGATAGGATGGCCTCAAGAATTCTGGGTATGGGAGATGTGCTTACTCTTATAGAGAAAGCTGAAGCAGAGATAGATGAACAGAAGGCTCTGGAGCTTGAAAAGAAGCTCAGGAGGTCAGAATTTGATTTCAATGATTATCTTGAACAGATGCAGCAGATGAAGAAGCTTGGAGGCCTGTCGAATATACTGAGCATGCTTCCTGGCATGGGTCAGCTGTCGGATGTGGATATTGACGATAAGGCGCTGGCACGTGTTGAAGCCATCATATATTCTATGACAAAGGAAGAGAGGACCAAACCAGCCATTATCAATCCGCGAAGGAAGCAGAGGATTGCCAAGGGAGCAGGGGTAGATATAAGTGAAGTCAACAGGCTTATTAAGCAGTTTGAACAGGGTAAGAAGATGTTGAAGCAGATGAATGGTATGATGGGCAAAAAAGGCAAGCGCGGATTATTTAAAAAGATGCCATTCGGTATCTGACACGCGTTTACAATATAACAGATAATGACCTAAGGAGGTGACAAGATGGCAGTCAAGATCAGATTAAGAAGAATGGGTAAGAAGAAGGCTCCTTTCTACAGAGTTGTAGTTGCAGATTCACGTTCTCCAAGAGACGGTAAGACTATCGCTGAGATCGGTACTTATGATCCTAATCAGGAACCTGCAATGTTTAAGGTTGACGAGGAAGCAGCTAAGAAGTGGATTTCTAACGGTGCAAAACCTACTGAAACTGTAGCAAGGCTTTTCAAGCAGTCAGGTGTACTCAGCTAATATGATTTATTACTGTGTGGATTCTGTAATATGGCACAGGCGACAGCCTGTGGCTGTATTTCAGAAGCATCAGTAGATGGGAGGAAACATGAAGGAATTAGTTGAAATAATTGCAAAGTCGTTAGTCGACAATCCGGACGAAGTCATTGTAACAGAATCCGAGACCCCGAAAGGGATTATCATAGAGCTTACTGTTGGAGCTGCCGATATGGGTAAGGTAATCGGTAAGCAGGGACGTATTGCTAAAGCATTAAGGACTGTTGTTAAAGCAGCAGCATCAAAATATGACAAAAAGGTTATCGTTGAGATAACACAGTAAACAGACGAGAGTGTCCCATTATTATGACAGACAGATGTCATGGCGGGGCATTCTTTTTCTCATAAAGGATAAGGTGATTATGAATAAAAATGATTGTTTGAGAGTGGGAACATACGCCAATACCCATGGGATAAGAGGAGAGATAAAAGTATATCCGCATACGGATGATGTGACAAGATTTTCAGAGCTTAACAGTGTTATGCTTGATACGCGCGACGGGCTTCTGGAATATGGTATCGAGTCAGTAAAATATTTTAAAAATATGGCCATTATCAAGTTTAAGGGAATAGATAATATCAATGATATAGAGAGGTATAAGGGCTCTGATATATATATTACAAGGGATCAGGCGGTGCCTCTTGATGATGACGAATATTTTCTGTGTGATATCATAGACGCTGATGTCACGGATGATGAAGGACATATGATAGGCACGATAAAGGAAGTATTGCAGACGGGGGCCAATGATGTGTATGTTGTCAGAAGAGAGGGATTAAAGGATCTTTTGATTCCGGTCATACCGGCTTGTGTGCTTGACGTCAATACAGTAGAAAAGAAGGTTGTGGTTCACCTGATTCCGGGACTGTCCGATATCTGAGTCGTAGTATTATGAATTGTAAATTATGCGGAGGATGAATATGGATTACTATGTGATGACACTTTTTCCTGAGATGATAGATACCTGCCTGTCCACCAGTATAACAGGACGCGCCGCAAAGAAAGGAATACTGGGTTTTCATACTGTCAACATAAGAGATTATGCAACCAATAAGCATGGTCACGTGGATGATTATCCGTATGGCGGAGGAGCAGGAATGGTCATACAGGCAGAACCAATACACCTTGCATGCGAGGATATCAAAAAGAATATAGGCAATTCCCCCAGAGTTATATATCTTACTCCGCAGGGCAGGGTATTTGACCAAAACATGGCAAAGGAACTTGCAAAGGAAGAGGAGCTTATCCTTCTGTGCGGTCACTATGAGGGAATAGATGAACGCATTATAGAAATGGATGTGACCGACTGTATATCCATAGGAGATTACGTGCTTACGGGTGGAGAGCTTGCGGCGCTTGTTGTTATTGATGCCGTATCAAGAATGGTTCCGGGAGTGTTGTCTAATTCCGAATCAGGAATGAATGAAAGCTTTGAGGATAATCTTTTGGAATATCCGCAGTACACCCGTCCTGTCGAGTATCAGGGGCTGAGGGTTCCAGATATTCTGTTGTCGGGACATCATGCAAATGTCACGGAGTGGAGAAGAAAGCAGTCACTACTTAGAACTGCACAATATCGCCCCGACCTGCTTGAGAAGGTAAAGCTTACTAAGAAGGATATGGATTACCTGAAGGATTTTTTGTGTAATTAAGCATAAAAAATTAAGTATAAAATGCTTGCAATTAAAGTTTTTATATGCTAATATGGAAAAGCTGTGATAAAGATAGATGGTCCGCTGTGCCATTTTTGATATGGTTTAAGAACATCAAGAATAATTAGGAGGTTGCACAGATGAACGATATTATTAAGAAGATTGAAGATGCTCAGCTTAAGGCTGAGATACCTGAGTTCAGGGTTGGCGATACCGTTAAGGTATACGCTAAGATCAAGGAAGGTAACAGAGAAAGAACACAGGCATTTGAAGGAACGGTTATTAAGAGACAGAACGGCGGAGCGAGAGAGACATTTACAGTTCGTAAGTTCTCCAACGGAATCGGTGTTGAAAAGTCATGGCCACTTCATTCACCTATTGTTGAAAAGATTGAGGTTATAAGACTTGGTAAGGTAAGAAGAGCTAAGCTTTATTACTTAAGAGACCGTGTTGGTAAGGCCGCTAAGGTTAAGGAAAAGGTAAAATAAATACTACCGTATATTGTCAGGGGGCATATGATATGCCCCCTGTAGTTTACAGAAGGG
>CASFAQ010000074.1 GCA_949292725.1 uncultured Eubacteriales bacterium
CTTCTCTCCGTGCATGACGAGCACCGCGCTGCGGATTTCTCCCGCAAACGAAAGTAGCGGCATATTCATAAACGACGAGCGGCGCATCCGCGTAAGCATTGACTGGAGCAAGGTTACCGGTAATGTATCCGGAACAGTTACAGTAAGCGATGGAGCTAATTCGGTTGATGTCAATATATCGGCAGAAGTTGTAGATACTACGGGTCTTTCAGATAAGACATATGTTATGGCTAACGGATATGCAACCATTGATGTAAGCAACTACTCAGCAATTCAGAGCGGTGGCGGATTCAATAACCGAAACGAGTTTGTTAATAACAATATGCTGGTTGTTCCTGATAACGGAAAATATATGTCGTCCGTAAGAACATCAGGTAGCACTATTACGTATATGGATGCATCAGAGCTTAGTACGGCTCCGTATGTTGAATACAAGGTATACGTACCATACAGTGGAACATATAATATCGAGAGCCAGTTTAATCCTACAAGTAATGTAGAATACGGTAATCAGCAGCTTCGCTATGGTATATCGATTGATGGAGGAGACATAACGATAACCAATTCGATTGGCGAAGATTACCTTGCAGGTGCATATCAGGGAACATGGACAAGAGATATTGAGAAGAACGGAAGATCTTCCGTTGTGTCCGGCATCAGTCTGTCGGCAGGAACGCATACAATAAGATATTATCAGTGCGATCCTAATATGGCGCTTATTCGTATGACAGTATACGAGGATTCACTTGCAAATGTATATAATTCTCCGGCAGAAAGTTATTATGTTGGAAAAGAAGTTAATACAGATGCAAGAATTGCAGATAAGAATAAGATGTATTCTTATATCGGCAACTAATATGATCTAACGAGTCAGTAATGTCAAATATCGCATAGCCTGTTATCGGCTATGCGATATTTTCTGAAATGTCGGAAGAATCGAGAGCGACAGTGCTTGGATATTATAGATATGTATTATGCAGAGCCTTAATTCAAAAAAAGTGATTTTTGCAGGTTTTTGGGTGAGACTGACAGCTTACGTGATTGATTTGATAATAATGGGAATTATTCTGTCGTTTATAAAATTGCCTTTCTTCCTGATAAAGATATCGGTGGAATATATGAAGTCCGTTATGTGAAATTAATTATTATGCCATGTACGAATAATCGCCTCTGTATCTGGAAATGATAGATACAGAGGTGATTGTTATGAAAACGAAAGGTTTTTACATTTCCCTTATGGCCGGGGCTATATGTGTGGTTGCTGCGGCTGCAATATGCCTTAATACATTTGGAAAGAATGATATTAATGATAATGAGCAGCCGGAAAATAATTCTTATACGGAGCGGGTCGCAGAGAACGAGGAGGATTTTTATGTTCCGAAGGTGGTCACGGAGGCTCCTGTATCGGCTACAGAGGTACCGGAAACAAAACATAAGGAAAGCAAAACTAAGAATAACAAGGATAAAAAGTCAGAGGAAACCGGGCAGGAAAAAGTAGGAATAGCCGTAATGGATGCGGGAAAAAGTGTCAGTAATCTAAGTTTCGACCAGGAAAAGGGCATTATGTGGCCCGTAAATGGCGAAGTTCTTATGAAATATTCAGTCGACAGGGCTGTGTATTTTAAGACACTTGGACAGTATAAGATAAATCCCGCTCTTATCATTTCCGCAGAAAAGGGAGCCAGTGTTGCAAGCGCCGTAGAAAGTATTGTATCCGAGATTGGGGAAAATGAGGAGATTGGTAAGTATGTTAAGACCTCAATCGGTGATAACTATAAGATAATTTACGGGCAGCTTGACAATATACAGGTGCAGGAGGGAGACTTTCTTTCAGAGGGTGAGATTATAGGAGTTATCGCAGAGCCTACAAGATATTATGTTGATGAGGGAAGCAATCTCTACATGGAGATGCTTAGCGGTAAAGAAAATGTAGATCCACTTATATTTTTAAGATAGCACAAATCTGCTGCCGGTGAATATATTATATATCGAAGTCAGGCGGCAGTATGCATATGTAAACTGCTTCATATAGCAGGCCCGGAAGGGGATTTGCCTCCGGGTCTGCACCTTTATCGGGGTGCGTGCCCGGTTATGGTTACTGATAATTGATGGGGCAGACAGACGATCGTTTCGCCGGTTTCTGATATAGGAGCATGCTCTGTGCATATCATATCCGGGCAGTCGGTGTCCGAAACGGTGACATATCCGTCTTTTATACATATAATATTGTAATCATCACCTGTTTGTGGTATTCTTACTGAAGTATCCTTATTCAGAGGAAAAGATGCATATACGCCGCCATCCTTATGGACGACTGCGTATAATCCGGGCGTCTTTTTGGCGTGATATACGACAAAGAAGATTATGCCCGTTATTAAAAGGGCGGATATCAGTATATAATCGGATTTTTTCATAGCGTTTTCATCCTATCACAAAAATATATAAAAAACAAGTTGACGTATCAGAAGCGTTGTGTTATTCTAAACTAGCGATGAAATAGGTCTTTTTTTTTGCGCTTTATTCCAAGAAAATAATACGGAGGTGACGCAGATGAGAGTTAAGATTACATTGGCTTGCACGGAATGCCAGCAGCGTAATTACGACACAACAAAAGAAAAGAAGAACCATCCGGACAGAATGGAAACTAAAAAGTATTGCAGATTTTGCAGAAAGCATACACTGCACAAAGAAACAAAGTAAGGAGAGGTTGTTATATGGCTGAGACAAAGACGACGGAATCAACTCCTAAGAAAAAGAGTTTTTTTAAAGGACTGAAGGCTGAATTTGGCCGTATTATATGGCCTGAGAAGGATGCTATATGGAAAGAATCCGCAGCTGTGATTGTTGTAAGCGTAGTTCTTGCACTTGTCATTGCCGGAATGGATTTCCTTATTCAGATTGGACTTGATGCAATTCTGTAAAGGTTCTTTTGTATTTGGTGCGCAAGAAGCACAGGGAGGTTAACATGTCTGAAGCAAGATGGTATGTGGTTCATACTTATTCGGGATATGAGAATAAAGTTAAGGCCAACATTGAGAAAACAATTGAGAACAGGAATCTTCAGGATCAGATACTTGAAGTTTCGATACCTCTTCAGAATGTGATTGAGGAAAAGAATGGTGCCAGAAAGCAGGTTCAGAGAAAAATGTTTCCGGCATATGTTCTCATTAACATGGTTATGAATGACGACACATGGTACGTTGTGCGTAATACGCGCGGTGTTACGGGATTCGTAGGACCGGGGTCGAAGCCGGTACCGCTTACCGAGGAAGAGATGGACAAGATGGGACTTATGATAGAGGAACAGACCATTTCGTTTAAGGTAGGGGATAATGTCGTTGTAACGTCAGGCGTATGGGAGAATACGACCGGTGCGGAAAGACTGGATATCAATTTGGAAACTGTTTTTGCCGCTAATCCGGATGTCATCGTTGTTCAGTGCCATGCCGGTGCGGAGGATGCGATGGCTCAAGTAGAGGAGCTTTACGGCGACAATCCGGTGTGGCAATCGCTGGATGCGGTGAAAAACGGCAGAGTGTATTATCTTGAAAAAACGCTGTTCCACAATAAGCCAAATAGCCGGTTTGCAGAGGCTTATCAGAAGCTCGCGGAAATCCTGTATCCGGACACGGCGTTTTCCTTCCAAACAGAGGATAATTGACGGTCCATGTATACCGTTCGCTATAAATCGCATCATGACGCATCTAGCGCGCTGAAAAAGCGATATACCGCCGATATGGCTCCGAAACCTTATGTCGAAGAAATGTTAAATAAGCCGGCGCAAAGCCGGCGAGTCATCTATCTGCATGTGCCGTTCTGCAATAAAATATGCAGCTTTTGTCCGTTTCATCGTCCAGATGAGTTAAAGCGACGGGAATATCATGGGTATCTTATCGATGAAATTCATCGGATATCCGATTATCCGTATATGCAGGCGCCGATTGATGCTATCAATTTTGGCGGGGGAACGCCGACCGCCCTTGCGCCGGAACAAATGGACGCGGTTTTGAGTGAGCTGCATCGTTGCTTTTCAATTGCGCCCGGTGCGGAAATCAGTGTGGAATCCTCCGCCACGGAGCTTACTCTCGAGATGCTAGAGGTTTTAAAGCGCGGCGGCGTCAATCGCCTTTCTATCGGCGTTCAGACGTTTGACGACAAGGGCAGGCATCTGCTTGGCAGACGCGGAAGCGGTGAACATGCGGCATCCCGTGTCAAACAGGCGATCGATTCCGGAATTGTCAACACCAGCATTGACCTTATTTATCATTATCCGGGCGAAACAATGGAAACGCTTGAGCGGGATCTCGCCGTTATCCGCTCGCTCGGGATTGCGGGGATTTCCTTTTATTCGCTCATTCTGCATGAGAAAACGCCACTTTTTCGCAGGTTGGACGAAAATGCACGTGCGGCGCTTTTGAGCGTCAAAGCAGAGTATGAAATGTTTATGGCGATCCTTCATACACTTGGAAAATCCGGCTTTGCCCCGCTGGAACTTACCAAATTGGTCAGAAGCGGTATGGATCGTTATGACTATATGAGAATTCGGCATAGCGGCGGGAGCTGCATTGCCATCGGCCACGGCGCGGGCGGGAATTTAGAAAATTATCTCTATCATAATTCCGCGACGGTGCCGCTTCTATCCGAAGCGGCGCCTGTCAGCCGCGCAGGCAGAGTCGTGCAGCCTGTATACCGTCTGCTTGACGAGCTCATTTACGAATTGCAAAAGGGCGGGGCCGATCTGTCGCTTTGGTCAGAGCGGCTCCAACGAAATCTTCTGATAGAATGGGAGCCTTCTTTAGAACGAATGCAGAAGGAAGGCTTGCTTATTCTTGAAAACGGACGAATTTCTTTGACAGAATCGGGTCTTTTCTGGGGCAACAATATGATTGATGAATGGATGCGGCTGCTTTGAATTTCCTGCGGTCAGCTTCTATCACTTAGGAGTATGTCCCCCGCGGCGGATCCCCTTAGCAGGGAAAAGGGTCTCCGACGAAATGCAAGGGATAGCTTTTCTGGTCCTTGCCGACCACATGATGGGCGGGTCCCCTTATGAAAGCATGTAAAAACTGCTTTGTTAAGAGGCGAAATCAGAAAGACCTGCACGATTTGAATGTGAAGAGACTTTTCAGTAAAAAAATAAGCCTCCCTCCACGGCGATATGTCGCCGCAGAGGGAGGCTTTATGATGCCTTACGAATTTTCAGACCTTTTCGACGCCGAGCGTCAGTTTTTCATCTCCGATGCTCCATTCCTTGGAAGTGGGGCAGGTT
>CASFAQ010000075.1 GCA_949292725.1 uncultured Eubacteriales bacterium
GGATATAACGGAAGTACAAAGGAACCCTCTGATGTACCAAAAAAAGTTCCCACCGGAGGGTAATTCCATATCGTCGCAATGTCGGAGACCGCCACCTTCCCATATATGAAATTATATATGATACCTCCGCATATAATAAGAATAATGCCCGAAGATAACGCAACTGCCGAATAACGCGATATGCTTCTTATGGTACTCATCCCGCACGAAACGAATGTATCCGTTATGAATCGAAACGCCAGTACTACTATGAGCGCAATCATTAACACGCCGCCTGTGGCGCCCAGAAATTCTCCCAAAATAATACCCCTTCCCACTGTTTTTTTATAATAATACAGTATATTAAATACATTGTCAAAACAACAATTATGTTATATACTTCAATAAACACACATGAAAATGAGGAGAATTGTAATCCATGTATAACGACCTTTTTACCATAGGCCCCCTGACGATACACGGCTACGGATTGATGATAGCCATAGGTATAATATGCGCGATACTGTGCGGACTGCGTCTTGCACGCAGAAAAGATCTTAATACCGATGAGATATATAACATCGCATTTGTTTGTGTTATATTTGGTTTTCTCGGTTCAAAGCTTCTTTACTGTATCGTGGAGTGGAAATCATTCATTCACGACCCGTTAAGCACGCTTGGCTCGGGTGGCTTTGTCGTATACGGAGGAATCATAAGCGGAACTCTTGCAGGAGCAATTTACTGCAGGATAAGGAAGCTCTCCTTTATAAGATATTTCGACATCGTACTGCCGTCAGTGGCTGTTGCGCAGGGTTTTGGACGCATAGGCTGTTTTCTTGCAGGATGTTGCTACGGCAGAGAAACAGATTCCTGTATCGGAGTGACGTTTCGCAACTCTGATTTTGCGCCTAACGACGTTTCACTCTATCCTACACAGCTGTTTTCAAGCGCAGGATGCTTTCTCATAGCTGTGATACTGTTTGTATACTCCAAAAGGAACAGAAAATACGGAAGCACGGGCGCCTTATATCTTATATTGTACAGCATCGGACGCTTTGCAATAGAATTTTTCAGAAATGACTACAGAGGAGCCATAGGCCCTCTTTCAACCTCACAGTTTATTTCTGTATTTGTGCTGATTACGGGGATTGTAATATATGTAATGTCTCAAAAAGATGCATTTATGAGAGAAATCCAAGATACTCATTGAATACATTAAAAAGCATATCGCCTGAACACACTGCAATCTCAGCGGTGGAGCTGCCCACCGGCGCATAGCTGTACAGATCAGTCGCACGGGTAAGCACAAGTGCTGATATAACCTCATATTCCGGTCCGAACAGTACCTCAAGATATTCATTGTATTTTGCGGCCTGCAAAACATCCTTACCGACAATCTCGTCATTCATCTTGAATTCAAATGAGAAGACGTAACGGTCTGTTATGACAAGCACATCTGCGTATATCCTTATGTGCTTTGATTTTTTTATGCGCAGCTCAAATACAATCTCCCATCCGGAATAATCCATATCGTATATATCCGCAAATAATCCCGTCATCACATCATGGGTATCAGAAAAAGAATGAAACAATCCCCTCGTATCATTAAGATTACGTCCTATGCTCTTACATCCGCTTTTCATGCATTCAATCCATTCATCCTTTGGAGTCTTAAGAAAATCATCCACAAGCCCATAATATCCGCAGAAATCCGAAAGACCCACATGCGGTCTCATCTGCCTTATAAGACCGTGCCACATATAATCGTCATCCCTGTAACACAGATCCTTCATAAAAGCCGAACGATACAGGTAGTGATTTACCGTGCTTCTGTCCCGTCCAAGCTCCTTTGCAATCATTCTGGCCTTTATCCCGTCATTTTTACATATTACTGAAAATATATCTCTTTCAATTATATCCATTTCTTTACCTGCTTCTCAATCCACACTCCATAAAGATACGGTTCACAAATACATTATATTGCGATAATGTATCTGATTTTTTCAGTAGCCTGAAGTAAAATCCGTCGTCCTCAAATAAATCTATCATATACACCCATATTTCCTTCATTTTATATATAATGACACGCTCATCAGGCATGGTTTCCTTATATTCGGCATATATTCTGTCATGAAAACTTCTTAATACATTCATATCAGGAGTCGCCTCCGCGCCTTTCTTTATCGCGCCGGCAAGCATAGGGTTTCGTATCAGCCCCCTCCCAAGCATCACGGCCTCAAGCCTCGTATATTTCCCCGCAATATTATCATAATCCTCATACGAATATACATTGCCGTTATAGCATACGGGATTGGCGCTTATATCATATGCATAGCGGAACTTTTGCATTCTTACCTCATGCTTATAATAGTCATTTCTTATACGGGGATGTACTATAAGCTCATGGATCGGATATCTGTTATATATCTTCATGAGCCCGTATATCTCATTTTCATCCGAAAAACCAATGCGGGTTTTAACCGATATTTTCATATATGAAAGTTCGCGAAATACATGATCAAAAAATCCATCCAGCGCATCAGGCTTCTCCAAAAAACCCGCGCCCTTATTCTTAGCGGCAACAGTTCCTGACGGGCACCCGAGATTCAGGTTGATTTCATCATAGCCCCTGTCATATAAAAGCTTTGCAAATCTCACAAAATTCTCCGCATTATTTGATATAATCTGCGGAATAAGCTTTATATCTTTATTATTTTCAGGAAGGATATCCTTTATCTCACGTTTCTTCATTCTTTTACTGCCCTCAGCGGCAATAAAAGGCGTGAAATATTTATCAACATGCCCGAAAAATTCCCTGTAAGCATTTCTGTATGTGTATATCGTTATCCCTTCCATGGGAGCCATATATATTTTCATAGCACTTAATCCCCTGTCATTTTCTGTATTTTTTCTCAAGCCTGTGTCTGATATCCCTCAGATATGAATCAACCGGTCTGTCTGATTTGAACGGAAAGAAGAAATGAGATTTTGACATATTGGCGTCATGTATGCTGCGTATATGCGCCTTAAGATGCTCATACCGAACCACAACCTCGTATTCCTCAGCGAACGACTTTAGTCTTCCAAGCAACCTTGCACTGTATGTAACGTCTATGATGAACACGCCAAAAAACATGCCTACCACGAACGAAAATGCCAGATTCCTTGAAAGCCAGTCAAGCGCATTGAGTATATAAGGATGTATAAGAAAATAGTATACAGCGCCAAGAAGCGCCCATATTGCCGAGAACATAGGACAGATAATTCCGTTTATATTGCCCCACCGGTCGCTGTAATCCCACAGTCTTACATTCGATATCTTAAGAATGAGAATTCCCGCTATGTACTCTATCACCGTCATGCATATTGCCATAACTGCGAAAAGAACAAGCCTGTTCAGATATATATTTTCAATAACACTTACTCCTTCAAGCGACGCAATAAGGTACATCAGGCACAACCCAAAACCGTAAAGAGGTATATACGGTCCGACACAGAATCCCGGATTAATCCATCTTCGCTCAGGATTAGCCGTCGATACAAATCTCCTGAAAAATAATTCGAGCACCCAGCCGGTAACAGATCCGATAAAAAATAAAAAAGCAAGAATCAGAAAAAGATTCATCACACCATCCCCCATACATATATCGGTACGCCTATGATAACATATATCCATTGGCATTGACAAATTTCTTTGATATAATGGGAAAGTAAATATAATGAAATGGGGAAATGAAATGAAAAGAAAACAGATACTATCGCTAACTCTTATACTTGCACTGCTATTATCATCCTATAGCATTACGAATGCAGCCAAGAAGCCAAAACTAAACCGCAAATCCATAGAATTAAAGGTTGGTCAGACTGCCGTAATTAAAGTTAAAAATGCTTCCAAAGCATCAAAGACAACATGGAAATCCACACGAAAAAAAGTTGCCATAATCTCCAAAAAAACCGTTAAAGGTAAAAAGGCCAAAGCTACCGTTAAGGCGGTATCTTCCGGAAAAACGGTAATTAAGGCAATATATAAAGCGGGAGGAAAAAAGGGAGTTTTGAAATGCAAGGTAACCGTAACCGCAGACCATAATAATAACAATAACAATCAGGCAACTACAGCGCCGGTAAATATAACAACCGGCATACCAAATGCAACTCCGACCGCAACTCCTTACATACCGGCAGACCCGACACCTGCGCCCCCTACAAGAACTCCTCTTGTAATCAGCGATACTTCTACGCCTTCGGATTTTAATGTAAAAAGCGATGAAGTATCCTATGGAACCCTTTCAAAGGTCAACTATTACTCGTCAACAGTAGGCAAAGAACGCCCTCTTAACGTCATAACCCCTCCGGATTATAATCCGGATGAGAAATATCCCGTTCTTTACCTCTGCCATGGCGGAAACGGCGATGAGAACGACTGGATTTCTGGAAAACCTGACATAATCCTTGGCAACCTTATTGCCAAAGGCGAGGCCAAACCTATGATAATGGTCCTAGTAAACTGCAGAGCAAGAATGAACGACTCTGCCAACCCGTCAGATTCCCTGTCTCTTGAACACATGGATGCATGGACCAATTTCCTATATGAACTTCAGGCAGATGTAATGCCGTATATCAACGAGAATTACTCCGTACTGACCGGGCGGGAAAACACCGGCATCTGCGGTCTCTCAATGGGTGGAAGGGAGTCTCTGTATATCGGATTTACGATACCTGAAAAGATTGCGTATATTGGTGCATTCAGTCCTGCATTCGGTATATTTGAATATGAGAACTGGGGACTTTACGAAGAGGGTTATTTTACCAGCGAAACCTTTACCCTTCCGGAGGAATACATGGATACAACGACATGCCTTATCATGAACGGAGCCAATGACAGCATGGTAAGGGATGAACCTGAAAGGTATCATAACGCGCTTACCGCCAATGGCGTAAACCATTATTATTATACAATTCCGGGAGATCATAATATGGACGTATGGGCCAACGGACTGTATCATTTTCTTAGAATAGCCTTCAAATAAAAAAGAATCCTGCTTTGCAGAGCCTCTGCTGAAGTGCATACAAGCGCCCCCCTTAGGGCCGCTTGTCCCACGGCTTTCGCCGTATATACGCGGGCTGTGATGCTTCTGCCTGCGAGTTTTC
>CASFAQ010000076.1 GCA_949292725.1 uncultured Eubacteriales bacterium
CTTTTGGTGATGTGCTCCGGCATCTTCGAGCGGTACTTATACTGAAGCGAATGCTCTATGGTCCCCCAGAAATTCATCGCAAGCGTTCTTATCTGTATCTCTGCTTTTACATTTTTTATACCCGAAGCCATCTGAATCTCATATTCTATGATTATGTGATAACTCCTGTATCCACTGGCCTTGCTGTGAGTGATATAATCTCTCTCCTCGATTATGTGCATATCCTTTCTGTTGCGTATGATATCCACAACCGACAGTATATCTTCAACGAACTGGCATATAATGCGTATTCCCGCTATATCCTGTATGTTATTCTCTATATCCTCGATATCTATATTCTTCTTCTGCGCCTTTTCAAGAATACTCGAAATGCTCTTTACACGTCCCTCAACGGAAACAATGGGCGAATACTCTCCCATGCTCCTGTACTCATCTATGATATGTTCAAATTTCATACTCAGCTCATCTACAGCCGCATGATAGGGCATAAGCATCTCGCGCCATATCTTAGTCTCCACTTACAGTCACCCCCAACATTATAGATATATGCATGGTAAAACCTGTATATCAGTTTATTGCATTTTCCATACAATTACAAGTGCTAATAGCAACAAATAACATATATTCACTGATTCAGAATATAACCTTTATCTCGGTGCCCGCACCCGGTGTACTTTTAAGCTTAATCTCTGCATTGTGTAAAGCTACGATATGTTTGACGATGGCAAGTCCGAGTCCCGTTCCTCCCGTCTGCCTTGACCTGCTTTTATCGACTCTGTAGAATCTTTCAAACACCCTGTCCTGATGCTCCCTTGGTATACCTATACCATTATCCTTAACGCACAGAACGGCCTTATGATTTTCTTCATATATGTATATGTTGACCCAGCCGTAACGGTTATTGTAACGTATGGCATTATCGCACAGATTGGTGATAAGCTCCGCTATCATATCCCTGTTTCCCTGGATATATATGCTCCTTCCCGACAGCGAAAGACTGACCTCATGCTTGCCTGCCGTTACATTAAGGGTATCGACACAGGACGAGGCTATTTCATACAGATCGATTTCTTCGAAATTATCCGTTTTCTTCGTATCGTCAAGCTCTGAAAGCTTTATTATATCGTTGATAAGATAAAGCAGTCTGTCCGCATTCTTAACTATCTCACCCGAGAAACGCTTTATCTCGTTGTCCTTTACGATACCATTCTCCATAAGCTCCGCATATCCGAGTATGGCAGTAAGGGGAGTCTTAAGCTCATGTGATACATTGGCGGTAAAATCCTGCCTCATCATGGCGCTTTTTAATATATCCTCATGCTGCATTCTTATCGTATTGACAAGCGGAATCATTTCCTTATACACCGGAGTCATTGAGTAATCATCGATATTTAGCGTCATTTCCTCGATAGGGTGTATGAGATTATTGGTAAGAAAATGAGCAAGAATTATGGATAATGTAATCATAATTATGATAATACCCGCTGTTACCGGAACACTTCTTTCGAATATACTAAGGATGCTTTTTGCTTCTCTGGCGATACGAAGCACACTTCCGTCATCAAGACGCAGGGCGTAGTAAAATGTATTCTTCTTAAGGGTTTTTGATTCCCTTATCGCTTCTCCACATCCGTCTTCAAAAGCTTCCCTGACCTCCGGTCTGTCAGCATGATTACCCATATCGCCGACCTCGGCGTCATTATCAAACAGAACCGTACCATCCGGAGATATCAAAGTAACTCTGAGCATATCCATGCCCAGAGTATTATTGATATCCGTATTCTTAAGTACATATGCGTTAACCTTCAGATCTTCCTGCACCTGTTTTTTGAACAGTTCATAGTATACGATGGACATCATCATCATAGTAACCAGAATTGCCATGACTGCTATAACTATAAACTGAATATTTATTTTCTTCTTCATATATACCCCTACTCCATAACATAACCTACGTTTCTTACCGTCTTAATCCTGCTTCCCGACTCTCCAAGCTTATGCCTGAGCGTCTTTATATGCATATCAACGGTTCGCGATTCTCCTTCAAACTCCGTACCCCACACTCTGTCCATGATGACATCCCTTGTCATGACAATGCCTGTGTTGGACATCAGAAGCTTAAGAAGCTCATATTCCTTATATGTAAGGACGGCAGGGGTCTCGTCAACGTATACCATATGCCTCTCATTATCCATAAAAACTTCACCGACGGACAGCACAGACGCTTCTTCCTCAGCCATTGTACGCCTCAGGACCGCTTTTACTCTGGTGATAAATTCGATTACGGAAAATGGTTTTTTGATATAATCATCAGCGCCTATATCAAGACCTCTTATCATATCGACTTCCGTCGTTCTTGCCGTAACCATTATGATAGGTATCTTTTTGGAGCTTTTTGCAGCCTTCATACGCCTTACGATTTCGTAGCCGTCCATATCAGGAAGCATTATATCAAGAATGGCAAGATCAGGAGACTTCTCTTCAATCTTTTTTAAAAATGTCGAGGCATTGCCAAAATCATGCACCCTGTGCCCACCGTTCTCAAGAGCGATTTTTTCAATCTCTCTTATGCTTTCATCATCCTCAACTATATACACCAATGCCATATCATACCACCTGCTCTCTTATGAGAATTATATTCACAGACTATATCTTTCCTGCATAGCCTTATACTGTCTTACGAACTCCTCGTTATCGTCATCCTTCATAACATCCAGATATTCATGGGTCTCAAATCCATTCTCATCTGACTGTAATATATACACCGCCACATTGGAACAATGGTCAGCCACCCTTTCATAATCCGTAAGAAGGTCGGACAGGATGAATCCAAGCTCCAACGTACATTTGCCCTTCCTGACTCTCTTTAGATGTCTTTGCTTTTCTTCCACATTAAGCTTATCTATAACCTGCTCAAGCGGCTCAACGCGCTTTGCAAGGGCAAGATCGCCAGTTTCGAACGCAGCGACTGACAGGCTTATAATCTCGCGCAGACCATCTGCGAACACCTTAAGCTCCTCCATTGCCTTTTTGGAGAACTGCTGGTTATTCTTATTCATCTGCTTTGCATGCTCCGTTATATTAAGCGCATGGTCGGATATTCTTTCAAAGTCACCGATACAATGGGTCATTACCGTAAGGGAAAGTGAATCCTTCTCAGACAGGTCCTTTCCCGACAGTTTAAAGAGGTAAGTTACAAGCGCATCCTCATACTTATCGACATCCTGCTCAAGCTTTTTGACCGTTTCAGCATCTTTTTTATTGTAGTTATTTATAAGATCAAGCGAGGTATATAACGCCTGCTTTGCCGCCTCAGCCATATTGACCGCTACCGCATGGCACTCGCTAAGAGCATATCCCGGATTCATAAGGAATCTTTCGTCAAGAAGCTTTGCTCCCGAAAGCTCATCCGTATCCACTTCCTTATGCTTGTCAGGAATGGTTAGGATTGCAAGCTTCTCAAGTAATGAACTAAACGGAAGAAGAATCGTGGTACATACTATATTAAATAAACTGTGCGCAACGGCAATTCCCGCCGCCGGAGCCGCATCGTTTAAGAATTCAAAATGTACAAATGCATTGACCGTATAGAATACCGTCATAAAGATTATTGTACCTATGATGTTGAAATACAGATGGACCATCGCCGCTCTCTTAGCATTCTTACTTGCACCCACGCTTGACATAAGCGCCGTAACGCAGGTTCCTATATTCTGTCCCATTATTATAGGAAATGCCGTCGCATAACTTACGCTTCCCGTAAGACACAATGCCTGAAGGATACCCACCGAAGCCGACGAGCTCTGTATGATTGCCGTAAGAATGGTACCGGCAAGCATACCAAGTATGGGATTTGAAAATGCAGTAAGGATGCTTGTGAATTCCTCAACCTCCGAAAGCGGTTCAACCGCCGTACTCATCATATCCATACCAAACATAAGTATCGCAAATCCGATAAGTATATTACCTACGACCTTCTTCTTGTCAGAATTAAAGAACATTATAAGTACTATTCCAACCAAAGCCAGAATCGGTGAAAATGATGTTGGTTTAAGAAGCTGTATGAAGAAATTGGAGCCTTCTATACCTGCAAGACTTAATATCCAGGCTGTTATGGTTGTTCCTATATTGGCTCCCATGATGATTCCTATAGCCTGTGACAATCTCATAATACCCGAATTAACGAATCCGACCACCATAACCGTGGTCGCCGATGACGACTGTATAACAGCCGTAACCATTGCGCCAAGAAGAACCGCCATAATCTTTTTGGATGTAAGTTTCTCTAGGATCTTTTCCATCCTTCCGCCGGAAAGTCTGCCAAGCGAATCTCCCATTGTATTCATTCCGAAAAGAAATAAAGCAAGTCCGCCTGCCAAAGACAATACATTAAATATACTCATTATTTTCCTCGCTCTCGTATTAATATTATTTACAGACTGAATAATATCATGCGTGTGTAAAATATAATTAGTCTTAATGTAAAATCTGTGTAAAGCGGACAAGCTTTTTTAGTAAATTTCAGTTAAAATACTTTATCGTTATAGGTTGTTATCAGTGGCAAATGTATCATATCTCGACATAATATCGTCTATGCCGCGCTTATCGGTAAGGAAGTAATCCACTCCGTTATTATCAACCTGATAGAAGTTCTCATTGCCGTATTCAAGATATCTTATGACAACATCCTCTCCTGCATTCGTGTGATAGGTTATCGTAAGCGCAGCCCCAGCATCATCCAGAATAAGCGATTCATCCGCCTCTCCCGATAATGTAAGCAGATATGCGGCAGAATACAGTATGGAGTACGATGAGTACATGGAGACCATCGGCCTGACGGAAGAGGATCTGGAAGAAGCGCATGGTCCGGAAAATTAT
>CASFAQ010000077.1 GCA_949292725.1 uncultured Eubacteriales bacterium
TCTCTTGTATCTGTAATACTGCGCCGCCCACATCTGGTGCTGTCCGACGTCCGTGGTTATGATTGCATCTGCGCAGGTTGCTTCATTTATGTAGGATACTATCGCAGGACCTGTAAGTCTCTCCATATCATATGAAAGCGGCATCTCCGTTTTCATACCATTTATATGATTCATCCACTCGCTGTGGTCGCACTGATCAAGATTCTCGTTAAGTATCTTAAGAACCTCTCTTACATCACCGATTATGCTGTAATCTACACGGATGTTCTTGTTGACCTCTGCCGGGTCTACATCCACATGAAGAACCTTTGCGTTCTCGGCAAACTTCTTAGGGTTACCGATTACCCTGTCTGAGAATCTTGTTCCAAGGGCTATAAGAAGGTCACTCTTCATAACTCCCAGATTGGAGGTCTTGGTTCCATGCATACCAAGCATTCCGGTATATCGTGGATCATTATTGTCAAATGCGCCCTTGCCCATGAGTGAGTCGCATACCGGTGCGTCGATAAGCGTGGCGAACTCTTTAAGCTCTTTTTCGGCTCTTGATGCAACGCATCCTCCGCCGACAAATATCATAGGACGCCTTGATGCCCTTATGGCGTCAAGTGCTGCGCTTATATCATTCTCAGAGATATTCTCCGTACTTCTTTCAGGCATATATTTCTCTTCTTTTTCATAATCGCATAACGCTGCCGTAACGTCCTTTGCTATATCGATAAGAACCGGGCCCTTACGTCCTGTCTGTACAATTCTGAATGCGCGTCGTATCGTATCCGCAAGCACGTTAACATCCTTTACGATAAAGTTATGCTTGGTAATCGGCATGGTTACTCCGGCAACGTCTATCTCCTGGAAGCTGTCCTTGCCAAGAGCCGGTACATTTACGTTACATGTTATGGCGATAAGCGGCACAGAATCCATATATGCCGTGGCAATTCCGGTAACAAGGTTAGTTGCTCCCGGACCGCTTGTAGCCATGCACACTCCGACTTTTCCTGTTGACCTGGCATATCCGTCCGCCGCATGGGATGCTCCCTGCTCGTGCGAAGTCAGTATATGTCTTATTCTGTCCTGATATTTATATAATTCATCATATACATTAAGTATTGTACCTCCGGGATATCCGAATACCGTGTCCACTCCCTGTTCAAGCAGACATTCAAGTACAATCTGAGCTCCTGTTAATCTCATATCATCTCTCCTCATAATATATTATCGCGTCTCCAATATAGCTCCCCGATTGGCTGATGTTACAAGCTTACGATATCTTGCAAGATATCCTGTGGTTACCTTAGGTTCCACAGGCTTAAGGTTCTTTCTTCTCTCATCCAGAACCTCATCAGGTACGTCAAGAGTTATGGTGTTCTCAGGTATATTTATCTTAATTATATCTCCGTTCTCAACAAGAGCGATAGGACCTCCCATGGCTGCCTCAGGAGACACATGTCCGATAGAGGCTCCCCTTGATGCTCCGGAGAATCTTCCATCAGTTATGAGCGCTACGCTGGCTCCAAGACCCATTCCTGCGATAGCGGATGTAGGATTGAGCATCTCTCTCATACCCGGTCCTCCCTTCGGACCCTCGTAACGTATGACCACGACGTCTCCTTCCACTATCTTTCCGCCCTTAATTGCGGCGATTGCATCCTCTTCACAGTCAAATACTTTTGCTGGGCCTTCATGTACCATCATCTCAGGCACTACTGCCGAACGCTTAACCACGCAGGAATCAGGTGCAAGATTACCCTTAAGTACGGCGATTCCTCCCGTTTCACTATATGGGTTCTCCACGGGCCTTATGACTTCCGGATTCCTGTTGAAACAATTCTTAATGTTCTCGCCTACCGTCTTTCCGGTTACCGTGATAATGTCAGTATACAGAAGATCTTTCTTGGTAAGCTCGTTCATGACGGCGTATACACCGCCTGCTTCGTTAAGGTCCTCCATGTATGTAGAGCCTGCCGGTGCAAGATGACACAGGTTCGGCGTCTTTGCGCTTAGTTCATTCGCTATATCAAGATTGAGATCAATTCCCGCCTCATGCGCGATGGCAGGAAGATGAAGCATACTGTTGGTTGAGCATCCAAGGGCCATATCCACCGTGAGCGCGTTCATGAACGCCTTCTCCGTCATGATATCCCTCGGTTTTATATCCTTCTTAAGAAGTTCCATTATCTGCATACCCGCTTGCTTAGCGAGTCTGATTCTTTCCGAATATACCGCAGGAATCGTTCCATTGCCCTTAAGGCCCATTCCAAGCGCCTCAGTCAGGCAATTCATACTGTTTGCCGTATACATTCCGGAACATGAACCGCAGGTAGGACATACATTATTCTCATAATCCTTAACTTCTTCTTCCGTCATAAGTCCTGCCGCGTTAGCTCCTACGGCCTCAAACATACTTGAAAGGCTGCGCTTCTTTCCTCCCACATGACCTGCCAGCATAGGTCCGCCGCTTACAAATATCGTCGGTACATTGATTCTTGCCGCTGCCATCAGAAGACCCGGTACATTCTTATCGCAATTAGGTATCATTACAAGTGCGTCAAACTGGTGAGCCAGTGCCATGCATTCTGTCGAATCTGCGATAAGATCCCTTGTCACAAGCGAATATTTCATGCCAATGTGTCCCATTGCAATACCGTCACATACGGCGATTGCCGGAAATACCCTTGGTGTGCCGCCTGCCATTGCGACGCCGAGTTTGACAGCATCGACGATCTTATCGATATTTATATGCCCCGGTACTATCTCATTGTATGAGCTTACTATACCGACCAAGGGTCTGTTAAGCTCTTCGGCCGTAAGTCCCAGCGCATTAAATAATGAACGATGTGGAGCCTGCTGCATTCCTTTTGTTACATTGTCACTTCTCATATTCCTCATCCTTTCAGAGATTTTATTCGTGTTAATCTTATATATTTTAAAAATATATGTCTGTTTATGTCAAGAGGATTTTTCATAAATGTATTCCTCAAGCGCTTTTCTGTTCTGCGAAAGGTCTATCTTAAGTACGTCCTGACCGTTGACGGAGTCGTTCTCAAATGAGCCGTCCACGGGTATCCTGAACTGTTCGATATCAGTCGTTCCCATGAATATAACGTCCTTAAGATATCCAAGTATCTTATCGTATGAAAGGTCGGTGGATATCTCCGGCATCACCGCCTCCGCCATCTCAAACCACTGGCTTATGGGCTGTGATTTCATGGAAAGAAATATCTGCTGAAGCACGTATCTCTGCCTTTCGGTACGTCCGAAATCCGCTTTACTATCCTGTCTGAGTCTGCAGTATGCAAGCGCCTGCGTTCCGTTCATATTATTGATTCCGGGCTCTAACTTAAGCACGGAGGTTCTGTGATACCTTGACATCAGTATACTGTGTTCTTCTTCGGTCAGATTTATCTCGACCCCGCCTATGGTATCAATGACCTTACGAAACGCCTCAAAATCAACTATTGCGTAGCCATCCACTCTGATTCCAAAATTACTCAGTATGGTTTTGTATAAAAGCTCTATTCCTCCATATGAATAAGCCGCGTTAAACTTGTGCTCCCCATATCCCGGAACCTCTATATACATATCCCTCATAAGGGATGTTATCTTTAATTTTTCATTCTTCTTGTCGATGGTCGCTATCATACATGAATCCGAACGGCCGTCCTCTTTCCATGAGCTTCTTTTATCGGCTCCTACAAGAAGTATATTGATTATATCGTCGCTCGTTTCCGGATTGAGCCCCGAATCATACAGCTCGCTCTCCACATCCGCTATAACGTTCGAATCATCATAATCCATAAGCTTTATCGTGCCTATGAGTCTGTGATTCAGCGCCGCCGCCTGATTTCCTGCAACAATCGAGATAACAAGCATAACAGATAAAAATATCCAAAACTTTTTCTTTTTTTTCTTCTTTTTATATTCTGACATTTTCTCATTCTCCATACTCCACTGCTAACTCCAGTATCCTTTATTCATCGTGCATCTAAGAAGCGCTGCCTTAGGGAGCCTGTCATATATCTTTCCCATTCTGTATCCCAGAAACTTAAATCCGCTCTGTATGATGAGCTTAGGGATAAGATACGCCTTTTTCTTTTTTATAAGTATCTTTGTCACATTACGAACCATCCTAAGTCCCTCTGACTCGGACGATACCCGTCCGAACACTTCATCATACTGCCTGTGTGAAACGGCAAGATCAAAATTGCGCCTAAACTGTTCCATGCATGTATAATTATGCGAATGTATCACATGTGCGTCCGGTACATACATTACAGTATATCCCCTGTCTATAAGCGCCGCCGCCATAAGCATGTCCTCGTTAAAGATGGTTTTCTCTACGAAACCGTCCGTCTCCGCATAGCATGATTTCTTATACATGGCGCATACATCGGACAAAAAATATGTCTTTATACCGTATACGGTAAGGGTGTCCTCATTCTGAATGCGTATATTATCCGGATAATTAAATGATCTCACAAGCTTCTCTACGTAGGAACAGTCCTTATACGGAATCTGCCTGGCATAAGCTGCCGCAACCTTATTATCTGAGAACGCCTTATAAAGATATTCAAATACATATTCATTCTCTAAAAGGGCGTCCTGTGTCATGCATACTGCATAATCGGCATAAGAATTCGTCATGGCAAGTCTTCTGGTTCCCCCATGGTCAAAGTCCTCCTGCCTTACATATATTATATCCGTCTTATCGCAGGCGTACTTCTTAGCATTATTTTCTTCATCTTT
>CASFAQ010000078.1 GCA_949292725.1 uncultured Eubacteriales bacterium
CTGCATTATCTATAACGGATACATCCGACACATCCTTAAGCCTTATATTGCCTATGCCCTTAATCCTGCACAGAACCATGTTCCTGATATCCTTAAGGCTCTCATAAGCATTGCCAACCTTAAGAAGCCACTGATTATCATCCGTATCATCTATATAGCCTGCCGGCATGGAAAAATTCTGTGCATATATAAGTCCCGATAAGGCATCAAGCGACAAAAGCTCATCGAGATTGGCATTCTCAAGAGCCGCTTTCTTTGATTCCCTAAAGGTTTTTTCGGCTTCATTAAGTTCTTTTTTTGCATCCTTTATACTTGTTTTTCCCGATTCTATCTGTGCTCCTGCCGTTGCAAAACCGGATGTTGCGGACAATGCCCCCGATAAGGCCGTTTTATAATTATCCTCAATATCCTTCATCTGCTCTGTAATAGTCTTGTTAACAGCCTCGGCAGCCTTTATCTCAACCGAAAGATTGGCAAGTTCAGTATCTATCTGCGGTATTCTGACCTCTACGATATCATATACAGTCTTTAAGGCGTCGTGGGAAAGCGCCGATACTTCCTCCTTATACCCGATAGTACTCATCCACCCGATAAATGCGGCAAGCTTTTCGGGATTATCCACGGCATCCTTAATATTCTCCGGTATCTGTATGCCGGCGCCTGACGCCATACTTCCAATCGTCTGGTTAAAACCGGAGAACATCTGATTGATTGAATTATAATTTTCCTCTATATTATTGTCCTGATATGCTTTTTTCTCACCTTCAAGCGCACTTTTTGAGGCATTAAGGCTTGCAAGCGACGCCTGATAGGCTGCCTTTGTTGCCTTTGCATCATCCAGACCGCTTAGCGCCTCAGAAAGCTGATCGTTAGTATTCTCCTGTTCATTACTGAGGGTCTTGCCACCATCGGTAAGCTCTTTATCTGCCTTTTTAAGTTTATTATTTGCCTTGGTAATCTCCTTTTTTGCATCAGCAAGCTTATCGTTGGTATATAAAAGCAATTCCTCATTCAGCTTGTCTATTTTATCCTCGTTAAGTCTGACCTCCATTGTTTCATTGACGGAGCCAATCTGTGTAATACTTGCAACTCCGTCCTGTCTCTGAAGATACGGAACGACAGTTTCCTCTGTAAAGTCCGTAAGTTCGGTTATATCCCTGCCCTCATAACTTACCGTCGCATACATGGTCGCCATCATATCCATGCTTATCTCCATGATATTAGGAGTACCGCATATCTCAGGCAATGTTATTACATTAAGTGCGGACGACACCCTGACCATGGCAGAATCCATGTTGGTATTGCTTACAAATTCGAGCATCACAAGGCTGTAATTCTCTGCCGAATTACTTACAACATTCTTTACACCGCTTATCTTACCTACCGCATCCTCAATAGGTCTTGTAACATCCTCTTCAACCTTTTCCGGACTTGCACCCGGTTCAGTTGTAATGATCATAAGGTACGGAAGTCCAATCTCCGGCAAAAGATCCGTCTTCATCTTAGTCATGCTCACGGCGCCCAGAACAAGTATGATAATAACTGCAACAACCGTAAAATAAGGCTTTTTAACACTAAAGCGTATCATCCCACATCTCCTTTATATCAGTCAAGCTCCAACATTCCCGTATAAAGATTATAATATCTTCCCTTTTGGGAAAGAAGTTCCTTATGTGTTCCTCTCTCGATTATTTCTCCGTTTTCAAGAACCATAATGGCATTGGCATTGCGTACCGTGGATAATCTGTGTGCTATAACAAATGTTGTCCTGCTCTTCATGAGTCTGTCCATTCCATGCTCGATGTGCTTCTCTGTTCTGGTATCGACAGATGAAGTGGCCTCATCAAGAACCAGTATCGGAGCCTTCGATATTGCGGCTCTTGCTATATTAAGAAGCTGCCTCTGACCCTGACTCAGATTATCGCCATCGCCTTCTATCATCGTATCATAGCCGTTTTCAAGACGCATGATGAATGAGTGTGCGCTTGCGGTCTTCGCTGCACTCTCGACCTCCTCGTCAGTTGCATCAAGCCTTCCGTATCTGATATTCTCCCTTACGGTACCCGTAAACAGATGCGTATCCTGAAGAACCATGGCTATATTCTGTCTCAGAGAATCCCTGCTGTAATCGTTAATATCGTGTCCGTCTATGGTTATCACGCCTTCTTTTATATCATAGAATCTGTTAAGAAGGTTGGTAATAGTCGTCTTACCTGCTCCGGTCGAGCCTACAAACGCTATCTTCTGACCCGGTTTTGCATATAATGAGAGATTCTTAAGTACTGTCTTGTCCGGTTTATATCCAAATGTAACATTTTCGAATATAACCTCTCCCCTCACCTGCATTTCATTCATATCAATAGCATCCTTAACATCTTCCATCTCAGGCTCCATATCAAGTATGTTAAATACTCTTTCAGCGCCTGCAAGAGCAGAAAATATCGTATTTATCTGCATTGAAAGCTCATTAATCGGTCTGGAAAACTGCCTTGAGAAATTGGCAAACACCGTAACTCCTCCGATATCAAACCTTCCTGCAACACAGAGTACACCACCTATGGCTCCGACTACAGCGTAACTAATCTGACTGAGGTTACCCATTACCGGACCCATTATGCCTCCGAAGAACTGCGCCTTAATCTGTTTATTTCTAAGATCAGTATTAAGCGTTCCGAATTCCTCCGTCACCTTACTCTCGTGACAGAATACTTTTACAACCTTCTGTCCCGTAACCGTCTCTTCTATATAACCGTTAAGAGCTCCAAGCGCTGCCTGCTGTGCTCTGAAGAACTTACGGCTTCGTTTTGCGATGGTAGCTCCCGCCTTAAGCATCAGAGGAATAAATACAATGGTAATAATCGTAAGAATCCAGTTCGTATACAGCATAAGCGCCAGAGTTCCTACAATTGTAATCGTACCGCTGATAACCTGGGTTATAGAGTTGTTGAGCATTTCACCGACTGAATCTATATCATTGGTAAAACGACTCATTACCTCACCGGTATTTCTCTCGTCAAAAAACCTTATTGGCAGCGACTGTATTTTATCAAAAAGGTCATTTCTTATATCGCGAATAGCCCTCTGTGATATATTTATCATTATACGCGCCTGAACATATGTTGCGATGACTCCGACTGCATATACCGAAACCATCTTTATAATCCCCGATGTAAGATGTACAATACATACTCTGAATGCTTCGTCATACTCCCCGGTATCACTAAGTTTTACTATGTTCATAAAATCTTCCGAAAGCGTATTAACTATAGGCCTTAAAAGGTACGAGCCCATAAGCGCTGTGGCTGAACTTAAAATCACGCATATGACCACTATAAAAAGTGCTATTTTTTCATGACTTATATATGCAAATAATCTTTTGATAGAACTTTTTATGGAATCGGGTTTTGAAACTTCCTTAACATCATGCCTTCCCGGACCTCTCATACTGCCTCCTCCTTATCCATCTGTGAATAATATATCTCCTGATATGTCTCACAGTTATTAATAAGTTCGTCATGCGTACCCTCGCCGACGATATGTCCCTCATTCATTACAAGTATTTTATCCGCATCTATTACCGAAGATATTCTCTGTGCAATGATAATCTTGGTAGTATCAGGAATTTCCTTTAGGAAATTAGACCTTATCGCAGCCTCGGTTGCCGTATCCACAGCGCTTGTACTATCGTCAAGTATAAGTATCTTTGGATGCGCAAGAAGAGCCCTTGCTATACAGAGCCTCTGCTTCTGACCACCCGATACGTTCACGCCGCCCTGCTCAATATGCGTATCGTATCCGTCTGTAAATGAACTTACAAATCCGTCAGCCTGCGCATACGCGGCCACTCTTTTTATATCCTCCATAGAAGCATTCTCATCTCCCCATCTGAGATTGTCCTCAATACTTCCTGAGAATAACACGTTCTTCTGAAGAACCATTGCAACACTTCCACGAAGATCGTCAAGCAGATAGTCCCTTACATCAACCCCGTCAACAAGTACGCTTCCATCACATACGTCATAGAGCCTTGGAATAAGCTGCACAAGACTTGTCTTACCCGAACCGGTAGAACCTATTATACCCACTATCTCACCCGGTTCTACACTAAAGCTTATATTGTGTAAGACATTATTCTTGTTATTCATATAATATCTGAAGCTTACGTCCCTGAATTCTATCCTTCCGGCCTTAACCTCAGGCGCGCTCTGACCATTACTGATCCTTTCCCTTACCGCATCGTCATTAAGGTCGATATCCGTGTTGAGCACTTCCTTTACACGCTTTGAAGAAGCAAGAGCCCTTGAGCCTCCTATCATGATCATTGACACCATCATAAGCGACATAAGAATCTGTACGGTATATGTTGTAAATGCAGATATCTGTCCAACAGGCATTCCTCCTGAAAGCACCTGATTACAAGCAGAAACGCACGCATACTGTTATTTCTCAAATCTTCATTTACATCATAGAACTTATTCTTTTCATAGTCCTCGCGGACAAATGATTTGACAACTCTTGCATTGGTGATATTCTCCTGCACCACTGAATTGAGCCTGTCAATCTTTGTCTGCATTATATTAAATCTTGGAAATGCATTCTTCATAACAAGTGCAATTGCAACTGTAAGAAGCGGAATAACTATAAGAATTACGAGCGCAAGCCTGGCATTCATTATAAACGCCATTATAAGCGCTCCTATTAGCATCCCGGGTGCGCGAAGAAGCATTCTTAGCGCCATCGCAATGACATTCTGAAGATTGGTTATATCGTTCGTAAGCCTTGTTACAAGTGAGCCCGTGGAAAATTTCTCAATATTGGCAAAGGAGAACTTCTGTATCTTCTCAAATACATCCTGTCTCAAATCGCCGGCGAAATTGACCGAGGCTTTAATTGCAAAATAAGCTCCTCCGACGCCACCGAGCAACATCATAACTGCCGTAAGTATCATAAGCAGTCCTATTTTGATAATATATCCTGTTCCCGCACCTGCGTTGACACCGTTATCTATAATAAGCTGTAAAAGCTTTGGCATAATAACCTCGCCAACAACTTCCACGATCATCAAAACAGGTCCGATTATAAAAGCATACAGGTATGGTTTTACATATTTTCCATATGTTTTCATTCATGAAGCCTCCTTTGTGTTTAGTAATATATGTTAACATAAAGAAAATGCAAAGTCTATACATATTCTGCAATTCTGCTTACTCCAACATATATTTCAGATATTTTATACCATGTGGGAAAATCCGTAACTCCCGTCTGCGGAAGGTCGAATATTCCCTGAAATACCCTGACTGCATTGGCAGTCGCCTCCCCATATATACCGTCAGCCGTAATAAGGGGTATAAGCGGATAACCCTTTGCTATTACATTAAGCTGATTCTGAAGCTGTCTTACCTTATCTCCCCTGCTACCGATAAGCAGGTCTGTTCCCGGCCACGAGGACGGTATTCCCGATATGGTCTCTGTACTGTTAATGTAAATCGTATTTCCATAATAATATTTAAGTATATCAATAGCCGAATATCCTCTGTCTCCCAGATTCTTCGAGCCCCACTGCGACATGACGTCAGGACATGTCACGCGCTTACCGTCACAGTACTGCGTAAGTATGGGCTGGGTCACATTGGGTCTTGACAGAAATTCGGTGAATATATTATCCACGACTTCCGATATGCTTTCAAATACATTTCTTCCCGGTATCCACTTATGATCGTACGCCGTTGAAGATGTAATAGTAAAGTCATATCCCCTGTTTCTGTAAAATTCAGTATATACCCTGTTTAATGTAAATGACTGTATGGCAAGTATATTTGCTATTATAGTCTCGCGTGGCCATGTTGCATATATTTCACTGCTGGCAACGTTCTTAATATAATCCTTATATCTGACATAATAATTCTCGGCTGACGCATCATTTGGCGGACCGTCATGTACAACCACATATTCCGGAATGACCACCCTGCTCAATACAATCTCTCCTGTATCGGTAATGGGCTTTATCTCCGACTCAGATATCTTTGGCGGATAATTTCCCCATAACGTATGATCAGGTATTACAAAAAACTCAACACTGTTTTGTTCCCCCGTAATTTCCGGAAGAAGCGATTTGTTCTGAATGGCAATTTCACCCGGCAATATTTCTGCTCCGCTTATCTCTACACTTTCGTAGCCCGGCGCCTCTATATATATTGTATACTCTGAATACGGCTTATTGGCCACCGGTTCCATTGAATACTCCAGCGGCGGTGCCGGAAGTTCTATATCCACCGTTTTCCCGCTTGAATCGGTTTGTATCTGCTCTATAGTATTTTCGGGTGCGTTTTCATTGGTAATTCTGACAACAGCGCCTTCTATGGGACGGTTATCACGCTCTGACGTCACAAATACCCTAAGCTTACCATATTCCATAATTACTCCTTTTACACCGGATAACTACACATAATATATACTCATTATATGCCGGATAAAAAGATATGTTACTGTACCCTCCACTGATATATACGACTTCTTTCGCTGATGGTGCCAAATTTATACCCGGCATCCTTATACATCTTAATTATCTGCGGCAGCGCCGAAATCGTTTCCTTATTGCTCGCAGAATCATGCAAAAGCACAACGGGCTCATTATATCTTGAATAATTTGATTTGACATTGGATATTATCTTTGATACCGAAGGATTACCTATAGAATCTTCTCCACTAACATTCCAGTCACAATAATTAAGGCCGGCATTTTTTAATTTTCTGATTATCCGTTTCCTGTATTTCATAATGTAGGAATTATTGCTGCCATACGGAAATCTGTATACAACCGGAACTATGCCGGTTCTATTTATAATTGTCTGTTCTGCCTTTAAAATATCCCTATAATATGCGTCTGCATCCGCATATATGGTGGATGCGTCATGCGAATATGTATGCACGCCAATCTGATGCCCCTCTTTATCCATCCTGATCAGCATATTAAGCGTCCTGTCATTTACCTGATTGCCGATAAGAAAAAATGTGGCGCGCACATCATTATCCTTAAGGATGTCTAAGACCTTATCGGTGAGAATGCTTGGACCGTCGTCGAAGGTAAGGTATACTACTTTTTCTTCTTCCACTGACTTGTTAAACGCCTTGATTGCATGAGCAAAAACGTCAAAAAAACATAAGAACAGTATGATATTCAGAGAAAATATAAGTATCTTTTTCATACTTATTACCATACATTGTATTTGTATATGATATGATTTGACAAATCCCAATATAACATTAATTAATATATAATATATCATTTGGAATCATTGCCTTAACATATATTCCCCCATCCGTATACTCCTCGTATAACAACTGTCCTCGGTTACGTATAATCTGGATTTTGCCAGCCTCAGAGTAAGGTATATTCCATTCCACATAAACCATTCTGTTATTAACTATATCCTGAATCTTATCAAGAAGCGTATCAAAGCCCTGATGACTTACGGCTGAAATGCGGACAGTTTCATCACTCCTGCCATCCTTACCGCTTACAACGTCGTCTGAGAGCTTATCGATTTTATTGTAAACCGTTATTATCGGCTTATCCTTTACATCAAGAAGCTTCAGTGTGTCATACACAACGTCCATATGACGCTCATAATCAGGATTGCTTATATCTACCACATGAAGGATGATATCCGCATATTTTGCTTCCTCAAGCGTGCTTCTGAATGCATCTATCAGATGATGCGGAAGCTTATTGATAAAGCCTACCGTATCGGTAAACAAAATCTCCTGACCATTCTCATATTCATATACTCTTGTAGTTGCATCAAGTGTTGCAAATAATTTATCCTCAGATAATACGTCGGCTCCGGTAAGTTCATTAAGAAGAGTCGATTTGCCGGCATTAGTATATCCGACTATACATATGAGAGGTTTATTGCTCTCAAGCCTCTTTTTTCTTGCAACGGTTCTGCTTTTTTTAACCTTATCAAGTTCGGCATTAAGCGCAGATATACGCTCTCTTATTATCCTTCGGTCCATCTCGAGCTTTTTCTCTCCCGGACCCCTCGTTCCTATTCCGCCTCCAAGCCTTGACAGAGAACTTCTCAGTCCCACAAGTCTTGAAGCGCGGTACTTCAACTGCGCAAGTTCCAC
>CASFAQ010000079.1 GCA_949292725.1 uncultured Eubacteriales bacterium
CGTGATTCCGCTTTCCGTAAGATACCGCGTTATATTATCCCTGATACTCGCCTCGAGTATCTGCGTATCATACGATACCGGTTCGCCGCTAAAAGCTCCCGATATATAGTTACCGGTGTCCACACTTATCATACTGTCAGTAATTATTCCCTCAACCATCTCAGCCTTAAGACCCGATTCTACAAGATAATTCTCTAACGTCCTGTTAAGTATATCCGTTCTGTATTCATAATAACTGCTCTTTCGCATGTTTTCCTCAATCAGCCCCGGTGCAAACAGACCGAGCTTTAAGGTTATGCACATAAGCATTACAACCGAGCATATCATGATAAAAAAAGACAATATATAACTAAGTATATTCTTGGTTCTGTGATGAATACGATGTCTCTTACTCAGTATCATCACCTCCAAACTCAGGTCCGCTGATCATAGTACATGTATACAATATCTTCTCAGTGCGTACGCTATCGGTGTCCCCATATGGATAACATGTATACAGCACAAGCCGCTCATTGCCATCCTCTGCATTATCAGGCGAATAATCAGAACCCTTTATAACGCTTATCTCTGCAATCTGGTATTCATATGTTCCGTAAGTGCATTTCAGGATAATGCTATCACCAATCTGTGCATTCTGTAGTGGTGCAAAGAATGTTGTATCATGTCCCCCGATTAGCACAACTCCTCCCTGCCCAGGAAAATCTGACGAAGGAGACTGACCCGCTCCTTTAAGAAGAATTTTATCGTTATCTCCATAATAAAGCGGTACATTAAGTCCTATTCTTTCACAGCTTATCTCTCCATACTTTTCCGAAAGCCGGGGCTCATCCCATTCATCCCGTTCTATTGTTCCGGTGGCGACATCAGAGACAACCATATCGGTATCATCAACTTCCTGCTGTGGATCATCACTGTATTCTCCGGAAACCACTGCGTACACAAAATCCGCGTAAAAGCTTCCGAATACAAATTTTACAGCCGGTACACTTATTGCAATACCTATAACGGAAAAAGAAAGCGTCGCTATAAAATATCTTAAAACTCTTTGTCTTTTATGATTCATTACCCTTCCTTCTTTCAGATACAATAAGCGTCGTCGCAAAAATCACCGTGCACACAAATATTACTGCAAACAGCATCAGGGATATATTCATTCCCACATTCGAAAGTCCCGTGTTCTTAAGAACTCCGTCAATACTTACAAGCTCCTCTCCCTCACTATTATAAGCCCGGGCTCTGCCCTCGTCGCTATAGCTTATACTTCCCGGAGCCGGAGTTGTCTTATCGAGCTCTGATACATCATTTATACCCTGTCTTCTTTCCTCGGGTGACACTTCTGATATCTCAACCTTGGTCTCCCTGTCAAGATCGTCACTATCCGAGCCGGTTTTAACGATATATCCTTCGTTAACACCTGTTTCGATATTGGAGTATATCGCACTTATGGCTTTATCAGCCTGACTTTCCGTAAGATTTACATCGTCCCTGCACAGATATGCAATCAGCTGATCCACATACTCCTGTCTTGCAGTATATAATTCATTATTATACGAAAAACCACCCGTTGCAACGCTTAAAACACGTGCTTCATTGCTGTTAATGCCTCCGGCAGCCACATCATCTGATGATATCATCACACCGGCAATAACAGCCAATAATACACATATGGTCTGATATATTCTACAGATCTTAGTAGTCAATTCCCTATTCACCCTTTCGGCAGAAGCTATTGTCCTGATATAACTATATTATCGAGTGTATTGCCCTCTGCTATCATTATACCAAACTGAGAATTATATATGTCATCAGTTATTTTCCCTGAAAAATAGTATATAACACCTGTCTCCAGAAAAGTAACCTTCCAGCTGTCCTTTCTGTATCTTCTCATTACGTTGATAGTGCCTGCCGAATTGGTTACGCTTCCGGTCTCATTCTGAAGCTTTGTAAGAAATTCCATTACGCTTTTATTGGCCGAATATGAATACCCGTCTATGGTGGCGCTCATATATCCCGAATACTCCTTATTAAGAAGGTAGATCGTCCTTACCTCACCGCTTGAATTAGATACCACAAACGCTGCCGCAAGCGGACTATTCTCATCCGGAACCACTGACTGGATAAAGTCATCTATGGTCTGCGAAGGTGTTGACGTTGGCGTAGGAATCGGTGTTGATGTTGGCACAGCCGTAGGAGTCGTAACCGGCGCTCCGGTAGCTGACGGTTCAGATGTCGGTCCTGACGACGGTCCGGGCGTTGGCTCAGGCGTAGGTGATACGGTAGGCACAGGAGTCATCACCATAATGACATCTTTATACCCTTCCATACTGTCACCAAGGTCAGCCCCGGTGGATATATTATCATCCTGTACAACAACAGTCACCTTAGAAGAAAGCGTTCCTCCCTTAACATCGACAGCCTTTGTTGTAGCAGTTACGGTAGCAACTCCGGAACTCTTAGGTGTTATCACACCATTACTGTTAACCGATATTATATTATTATCCGAAACAGTGTACGTAACGCCCTTATATAATACTTTTTTAGGAGACACTTCCGTACTTATCGTTGCAGTCTGACCTGACTTTAATAATATCGTTGCCGCTCCCGTAATCTTTATCCCTGTTGCATGCCTCCCAACTTTTATTCTGCATACTGCCTTTGCCTTACTATTCTTTTCTCTTACCGTAATCTTGGCGTTTCCTGCCTTTTTTGCTTTCACTTTGCCCTTTTTACTGACACTTACTACTTTCTTATCAGAAGATCTGTAAGTACACTTCTTAAGCTTAAATCTGTATGTATCCCCTACATACATTTCAAGTTTCTTCGATTTGAGCTTTATCTTTGTTTTGGCCTGCTGTACCTGATAATTGCAGGTAAATGCCAGCAGTATTGAAAAAATACATGCAAATAACAATACACACAGCTTCTTAATATATCCGGCTGACATTATGATTTGCACATCCTTTCAACAGAGTACTCCATATATGCTCTCGCATATGTGGAGTACCTGATTAATCATATTCTCTTAGTATCGGACAGTTTATTCGTTAACAACATATCCAACTGTTAAATCCTTTGTACTAACAAGATTCTTTGTTGCAAGAATAGTATATCCATCTACGTTCTTGCCAACCTCTAACACATTACCGTAAGGTGTTATGATAGTTGTGTTATATCCGCCATCATCAGTCTTTTCAAGCTGTACAATATAACCTGCAACTCCGTTCTTGGTTCCATAAATATAATTTTTATCGGTTGCATCAATCGAAAGTACAAGATCATATGCCGGAGAATCAATAGTTGCCGTTATTCTTTCATTATCCTTTGCGAACTCAACCGTTGCGCTTCTTACAATATCACCGTTAACAAACTCAATCGTTCCCGCATTCTCAGATGAAGCCTTATATGTTATTGAGCCATCATCTCCAAGGAACTTGGTTATCTCTCCACCTGTCTTATCTGAAACTTCATTTAAGAAATCCCACATTGTATCATATTCATTGACATACTGTGTAAGGTCAGCAACATTAAATGATATTGCTCCATAAGGAGAATTATTGTTAAGCGTTACAGTCATATCATCCGCTGTTGCAGGAACCGTGTATTCATATGCATCCGCATCAGCAGTAATGTCAATATAATTTATCTTAAGTGATGTAAAGCTAGCGTCCCATGACTCAGCCTTTACGAAAATGTAGTTGCAACTGTCATTTGCAGTAAAGGTTCCCGATACATTATCTGCTACAGGTCCAATGATATTAGTATTGGCAGAATCAATTATTCCGTTTATAAGGTATGCTCTTGCAATACATCCGGTACTTTCATATGACATATCAATATCCAGGCTCTCCCCTGGCGCAAGATCATATCCCTCAGGAAGAGGAATCATGAATCCTGAGAATCCCTCGATATTGGAATAAGATATGCTGCCATCTTCAACCTTTTCTACAACAGCTCCGTTTACTCCTACAACTACTACTGTTGAAGGATCTATGTTCATAAGCATTCCGGCATTTATGGTAGATGTTGCAGGTGTAACAGGTACCAGCGTAGGTGTGGATGGTACCGGCGTAGGTGTGGCTGGTGCCGGCGTAGGTGTGGCTGGTGCCGGCGTAGGTGTGGATGGTACCGGCGTAGGTGTGGCTGGTGCCGGCGTAGGTGTGGCTGGTACCGGCGTAGGTGTGGCTGGTGCCGGCGTAGGTNNCGTAGGTGTGGCTGGTGCCGGCGTAGGTGTGGCTGGTACCGGCGTAGGTGTGGCTGGTACCGGCGTAGGTGTCTGTGCAGGTGTATCTCCAACTACCTTTATCTTACATTTAATCTTTACATTCTTACCACGTCTTACCAAAGCGGCAGTAAGTGTTGCCTTACCAGTCTTAAGTCCCTTAACCGTTGCAAAAATCTTCTTACCTTTTACACGTTTCTTGGTAATCTTTACAACATCTCTCTTCTTCTTGTTGATACGCCATTTTACCTTGGTATATTTGTATATCTTCTTAGCCTTTTTAGGCTTCTTAAGACTAACCTTAACTTTCTTACCAACTTCTACAGTTACATTCTTCTTGCTGAGCGCAGGCTTATACTTCTTCTTGGCATCCACTTCGGGAACTGAAACCGAAGTAATGAGCAAAGCAGCGCAAAGAGCAATAGACAGTGTCTTAAATTTCTTCATATCTCTCCTGTGCATAATATATCAGCCAGACACAATATACTATACACCTCTCCTTTCCATCACAATAATAATTGCATATCTAACACCAAATACGCTGCAAATAAAACAAAATCCGCCTGACAGGAATATGTATTATATACCGCAGTGTACGTCATGGGTTTCATTATACACCAAAAAAATCATACAGTCAATGAATAAATAATACATATATTCTCAGACGGTTGTTGGTTAAAAAGCATCTTTACTATTCTATCCCTTTGTCCTTGAGGTAATTGAGCACATCTGCAACTGTGTCAAGCTCCTCATAATCCTCCATCGGAATCTCTATGGAATATTCTTCCTCTAAAGCCATGACAAGCTCAAACAGATCAAGTGAATCTGCTTCAAGATCATCCTTAAATGATGCAGACTCTGTCACTTCATCCTCACTCACATTAAGCTGTGCGGCTATAATCTCCTTCATTTTCTCTAACATGTTTTTCTCTCCTTTAAACATTATAAAAAATATAATTCAGAGTAATATAGTTCTTAATGTTTGTCAAGTAAATATTACATACAATTTTACCACATTATATTTGACTTTTTTTTGCACTGGTGATAGCATATACCAAACCCCAGATTACAGGAGGCGATTACGTGTCTTTACATATTGGTTTTATAGGTTTGGGATTAATCGGCGGTGCCATCGCCAAATCACTTAAGATATTCCATCCGGATTATACTATTACAGCATACAACAGGTATTATCCTGATGATAATCCCTCCCTTATAATGGCAAAAGAGGACGGTGTTGTGGATGATATCACCGGCTCAACAGACGGGCTTGCCGCATGTGATATCATATTTCTGTGTGCTCCGATCCTGAAAAATATCTCCTATCTTAAGGAGCTTAAAAAAATAATAAAAAATAATGCCGTTATCACTGATGTCGGAAGCGTAAAAGGCAATACTCATTCAGCCGTAAGCAAGCTTGGGCTTGACGCCAATTTTATCGGTGGTCACCCTATGACGGGTTCCGAACGTACCGGCTATGAGAATTCGTCGGCAATGATCATGGAGAATGCATACTATCTGCTGACCCCGGGCGAGGGCGTTACGCAACATATGACAGACACCATGGTTTCTCTGGTATCTGATATGGGGGCGATACCATATGTTCTTGATTATAAAGAGCACGACCG
>CASFAQ010000080.1 GCA_949292725.1 uncultured Eubacteriales bacterium
ATGCAGGTTTTTCCGAATCGGGATACGATATAATATGCTCTGCAGTATCGGCTCTTTCAATCAATACTGTCAATTCAATAGAAGCACTTACGGATGATAAGTTTTCTGTTGATGGTGATGAATCAGGAGCACTAAGACTTAATGTACATTCATTAAGCGATTCATCGGAGTTACTGCTTAAGTCCCTGTACGTAGGAATTAAAGCGATAACAGATGAATATGGTAGTGAATATGTAAGGATTGTATAACGTTTTCAAGGAGGTGCAATACCATGTTGAATATGAATCTTCAGTTATTTGCCCATAAAAAGGGAGTAGGCTCTACCAAGAACGGCAGAGATTCAGAATCAAAGAGACTTGGAGCTAAGCGTGCTGACGGACAGTTCGTATTGGCAGGTAATATTTTATACAGACAGCGTGGAACCAAGATTCACCCTGGTCTTAATGTTGGTATCGGTGGAGATGACACACTTTATGCAAAGGCTGACGGAATCCTTCACTTTGAAAGAAAGGGAAGAGATAAGAAGCAGGCTTCTGTATATCCTGTAGAAGAAGCAAAGTAATGTTTTTGTGATTTCGAATATCATTTGCAGGGGTTGTTATATTAACAACCCCTGTTCTGATATTTAAAGTCTTTATCGGAGGTATATATGTTTGCAGATTATGCAAAAATAACGATCAGATCAGGCAAGGGCGGCGACGGATGCGTGAGCTTCAGACGGGAACTTTATGTTCCTGCAGGAGGTCCCGACGGAGGGGACGGAGGCAAGGGCGGCGATGTAATATGCGTTGTCAGCGACGGACTTAATACTCTTAATGATTATAAGCACAGAAGAAAATTTCAGGCAGGCAATGGGATTCAGGGAAGCGGCAGGCGCTGTCATGGAGCCGATGGAGATGACTGTATATTAAAGGTACCTAACGGAACTGTAATCAGAGAAGCGGATTCCGGTAAGATAATTGCCGACATGTCACATGATAACAGAAAGGTGACACTTCTTCGCGGAGGAAGAGGAGGCAAAGGTAATCAGCACTATGCAACGCCTACCATGCAAGCTCCCAAATATGCCCAGCCGGGTCAGCCGGCAAGGGAAATGGATATAATTCTGGAGCTTAAGATTATAGCTGACGTCGGACTTATAGGATTTCCTAATGTGGGTAAATCCACATTTTTATCCAGCGTGACCAATGCCAGACCAAAGATTGCCAATTACCATTTTACAACACTTAATCCCAATCTTGGAGTCGTAGATATTCCGGAAAGCGACGGCTTTGTTATAGCGGATATTCCGGGACTTATTGAGGGAGCATCCGATGGAATCGGCCTCGGGCATGAATTTTTAAAACATATTGAACGCACCAGACTTCTTGTGCATTTTGTGGACGCAGCCTCTACCGAGGGGAGAGACCCTGTAAATGATATAAAGATTATCAATAAGGAGCTTTCTGATTATAATCCTATACTTGCAGAAAAGCCCCAGATAATAGCTGCCAATAAGACGGATGCGATGAGTGCTGAGGATGAATAAGTTATCATAGGCATTATAAGAGAAGAATTTGAACCTATGGGAATCAAGGTCTTTCCTATTTCTGCAGTAAGCCATAAGGGTGTAAAAGAACTTCTTTATTATATTAAAAATGAGCTTGACCGTATGGGAAATGAACCTCATGTATTTGAGCAGGAGTATTTTCCGGAAGAAGAATATGTACATTCAAACGAACCGTTTACTGTTGAATATGATGAAAAATCGGATAAGTATCTTGTATACGGTCCGAGAATCGAAAGAATGCTTGGCTATACTAATCTCGAATCTGAAAAGGGCTTTGAATTCTTTCAGAAATTCCTTAAGGAAAACGGAATTCTCGATATGTTATGCGATCTGGGCATAAAGGACGGGGATACAGTTAAGATATACGGACTGGAATTTGATTATTACAGATAAACCGGGGTATTGTATGAAATCAGGTATATTAGGAGGAACTTTTGATCCGGTACACAAGGGTCACATAACTATGGCGAGACTCACTAAAGAAAGTCTGGGCCTTGATAATATATTATTTATGCCGTCCGGCAATCCACCTCACAAAACGCATATATCGGATAATCGGACGCGTATGGATATGTTAAATCTTGCGTTAAAGCATTATCCGGATTATTATGTCTCTGATTTTGAATTCAAAAGAGAGGGTATCATATATACTTCGGATACGCTGACGCTTTTGTGCAAAGAGAACCCCGATACAGAATACACATTTATAATCGGCGCAGATTCCCTTTATAACCTGCACCAATGGCACAGACCCGATATTATATGTAAAAAGGCCGATATCGCCGTGTGTGCACGTAAAAGTTCATCTCATGTAAGCCTTAGTACGGAGTGTACGCGGCTTACAAGTAAATATGGCGCACGTATACATGTAATTGATTTTCCGTGCATTGACATATCCTCGCATGAGATAAGGGATAATATATATACCAATCCGGATATGATAACGGAGTATTTGAATGATGATGTATACAGATATATTATACAGAAAGGATTATATAAGAATGAAGGATATAATATATGATATACAGGATGACCTTTCAAAGAAATTAAAAAAGAAAAGATATATACACTCAGTCGGAGTTATGTATACGGCAGAAGCGCTAGCAATGAGATATGAAGTACCGCTCACGCAGGCAGCCCTGGCCGGAATGCTGCATGATTGCGCCAAGGAAATGAAGGATGATGAACTTTTACACTATTGTAAAAAACATAAGATAAGCATTAGCAGCGAAGAGGAAAAGTCGCCGTTTTTACTGCATGGCAAAGCGGGAGCGCACATTGCGCAGACAAAGTATGATATAGATGATAATGACATCTTAGATGCAATAAGATTTCATACAACAGGAAAGCCCGCAATGACAACCCTTGGAAAAATAATATACATATCAGATTTTATCGAACCTAACCGCAGGATGCTTCAGATTCTTCCGAGGATAAGGAAGGAGGCATTTTGTGACCTTAATAAGGCATGTGCCATGATACTGTATTATACTATAGATTACCTGTCCAATAATTCCGAAAAACATATAGACAGTAATTCAAAATATGCTTATGATTATTATAAAGACTATATATAAGGAGTTATGTATATGGATATAAACAAAATTACGAAGACCGCATGTGAAGCGCTTAGTGAAAAAAAAGCAGGAGATATTGTTGTACTGGATATCGGTAAGGTATCTGTTATAGCTGATTATTTTATTATTGCTACCGGAACAAATCCTTCACAGATAAGCGCACTTGTGGACAGTGTTGAAGAAAAACTTGAAGAACTTGATATAAGACCGGTCAATATCGAAGGAATTCAGAATGCATCATGGGTTCTTATGGATTACGGAGATATAATAATTCATATTTTCTCAAAAGATGATCGCGAGTTCTACGATCTGGAGAGAATATGGGCGGATTGTGAAAGTATAGAATGGGATACTCTTTAAGATGTTAACGCCGTTCCCATCAGACATAGTAGTCATGAGTATGATGGGGACGGCAAGTGCTGACTAAAACTGTCTGAACAGAGCTACTACTTTACCAAGGATTGCACAGTCTTTGACTATGATAGGATCCATCGTATCATTCTCAGGCTGAAGTCTTATATGGTCGTCCTCTTTATAAAAAGTTTTAATGGTAGCAGAGTCGTCTATAAGTGCTGCTATCATATCGCCGTTATCAGCCGTGTTCTGCTGTCTTACTATGACGCTGTCTCCATCAAGAATTCCTGCATTAATCATACTTTCTCCTTTCACGTGAAGCATGAACATGTCTCCTGATGGAAGATTATCGGAAAGCACCGGAAAATACCCTTCTATATTCTCTGTTGCAAAAATTGGCTCGCCTGCAGTAACAGTGCCGATAATGGGGACATTGACCATATCGCGGCGGGCCATGTTAAATTCGTCGTCAATAATCTCAATTGC
>CASFAQ010000081.1 GCA_949292725.1 uncultured Eubacteriales bacterium
AATCTATATCAACAAGTTTTCTAATAGCATTCATGATTTATAGGTTAACTCAATTATGTTCGTGGTACTATTTCGAAGATGCTAATGTGCCATATAAGACTGTATTTGATTACAATTTATTATAAAACAATTAACAATACAAATGAATCACATCGATTTAGTGAATAGAAGTTTGGTTTCAGTTATTATCCCTACCTATAAACGTGCTACGACATTGTTAGATGCCATCCGATCAGTTTTAAATCAAACCTATAAAAATATTGAAATTGTTATAGTTGATGATAACGGGAAAGGGACGTACGAACAACTTGAAACAGAAAGATTATTAAAACAATACATTGAGAACCAACAAATCATATACATTGTGCATGAATACAATAAAAATGGTTCGGCAGCTCGTAATACGGGATTAATGGCATCACATGGTGCGTATATTAATTTTTTAGATGATGATGACAAAATGTATCCCCAAAAAATAGAGAAACAAGTTCAGCGGTTAGAATTTACAGATGAATCTATCGGAGCTACATATTGCAACTCCCAAATAACGCATTATCAAAATATCACTCATAAAAAGATTGTAAAATTCTCAAATATTGAGAAAGAAGGAAATCTTTGTATAGAATATATATTAGGAAAAGCTCGATTTAATACCTCCATGATAATGTTTAAACGTAGTGCCATTGAATATATAGGAGGATTTGGCATAGGAACCCAGAAAATAGAGGAAATGATCCAAAAAGAATTTCCGGACGCAACGCTGCTGCGGATGGATTCGGATACTACCACAGGAAAAGAAGGGCATATGCGCATCCTCGAAGCATTCAGAAGGCACGAGGCCGATATACTTATAGGAACTCAGATGATAGTAAAAGGACATGACTTTCCGACGGTTACGCTGGTTGGTATAATTGCCGCAGATATGACGCTTCACATAAGTGATTTCAGATCCTCGGAAAAAACTTTTGAGCTGCTTGTTCAGGCAGCGGGAAGGGCAGGAAGAGGAGAATGCCCCGGAGAGGTTGTTATTCAGACCTATAAGCCCGAGCACTATGTGGTACAGTGTGCGGGCCATCAGGATTATAAGGAGTTTTATGAACAGGAGATTGCGTACAGAAGTATCATGAATTATCCGCCCAAGGCCGGACTTATGACTTTGTTTGTGGCCGCTTATCCGGGTGACAGGGCGCACGACATTATAAGTACGGCACAATCTGATGCAGACAGGATAATAGGTCAAAGGGATGATATAGTAAGAATAGGACCGGCCCCGCATCCGATATCCAGGGCAAATGATATGTACAGATATCTTATGCATTTTAAGGGAAGTGATGTAGCGACCTTAGAATATATCAGGGATACTATTATTAAACATGCAAAGGAGAAGTATGGCGGGACCGATTATATAATGCAGTTTGATATGCAGTAATTTGACATAATATACGTATTAGTTTAGTATTTAAGTATAGTGAATGGAGGAAATAATAATGTCAGTAAGAAAAATACGTGTTCTGGGAGATGAAATTCTCGGTAAGGTTTCTAAGCCTGTTAAGGAGATGAATGAAAAAACCGGAAAACTTATTGAGGATATGCTTGAAACCATGTATGATGCAGGAGGAGTCGGACTTGCGGCAGTTCAGGTGGGAGTTCTTAAGCGTATCGTCGTGATAGATGTTACAGAGGAGGCCAATAATCCGATCATACTTATTAACCCCTCTATTACAAAGGCCGAAGGGGAGCAGACCGGAAGCGAAGGATGCCTTTCGGTGCCGGGCAAATCTGGAGAGGTAACAAGACCCGAATATATTGAGGTAGAGGCACTTGATGAGAATATGGAGCCTGTAAAGCTTTCGGGAAACGGTCTTTTGGCCCGCGCATTTGCACATGAGCTTGACCACCTTGACGGAAAGATGTATGTGGATCTGGTAGAGGGAAGACTGTATGACGTAAATGAAGAAGAGCAGGAGGATGAATGATGCGTATAGTATATATGGGAACGCCGGATTTTTCAGTGCCGGCTCTCAGAGCATTATATGAGCGCGGTCATGATATCGTTGGAGTTGTAACCCAGCCTGACAGACCAAGGGGAAGAAGCAGAAAGCTTTCGTCTTCTCCGGTAAAGGAAGAGGCGCTAAGACTTGGACTTTGTGTGTACCAGCCGGAGAGAATAAAGGATGCAGACAGCATAGAATGGCTTAGGAGCAGACAGCCACAGCTTATCGTGGTTGCCGCATTCGGACAGCTTCTATCAAAAGAGATTCTTGATATGCCTGAATATGGCTGTATTAATATACATGCGTCGCTCCTTCCGCACCTGAGGGGAGCGTCTCCGATACAGCAGGCCGTTATTGATGGAGATAAGGAAACCGGCATAACCATTATGATGATGGACGAGGGACTTGATACCGGTGGAATCATAATGCAGGAGAGGGTTGCCATTACATCCGAGGATACGGGTGGAAGCATGCATGATAAACTCTCGGATATCGGAGCGGGACTGGTTATTAAGGCGGTTGACGTTATTGAGTCCGGCAATTATACGGTCGTGGCGCAGGAGGGAGAATCGACCTATGCGGGAATGATTGATAAAAAGCGCGGACTGATAGATTTTTCCATGGATGCAGGCAGTATCGAAAGGCTTATAAGAGGTTTAAATCCATGGCCGAGTGCATATACTTATCTTCATGGGAAGATTCTTAAGATATGGAAGGCAGAAGTCCTTACTGACGAATATTTAGGGGATTTTGGACAGGTAAAGGAAGTATCGCCATCAGGGATAACAGTATCCTGCGGAAGCGGGAGCATAAGAATTACTGAGCTTCAGCCTGAGGGTAAAAGAAGAATGAGAACAGCGGACTATATCAATGGAACCGGTATTTGTAAAGGAACACTCCTTGGTCCGGAATGAAAGGAGAATATGTTATGACAGTGTTATTGGGTTATTATGGAATGTATGGATACAGTCCTTACGGAATGTATTTTGATCCGACATATATGCTGATAATTGCCGGAGTTATACTTTCACTTATTGCGTCTGCAAGAGTCAAAAGTACGTATGCAAAATATCAGAGAGTGGAAGCAAGAAGTCGTATGACGGGTGCAATGGCGGCAGAAAGGCTTCTAAGGGCCAATGGGATCAATGACGTTGTGATTGAGCATGTAAGAGGCAATCTTACCGACCACTATGACCCTTCAAAGAAGGTGCTCAGGCTTTCCGACAGTGTATATGGCAGCACATCCGTTGCAGCAGTTTCGGTAGCTGCACATGAGGTGGGTCATTGTATACAGCACAACAGGAATTATGCTCCGCTTACAATACGGTCGAAACTTGTGCCTGTTGCAAACTTCGGCTCGCAGGTTTCGTGGATTTTTATTATAGCAGGTCTTATACTGGGAAGCTTTTCATGGCTCATCAATCTGGGAATATTGCTCTTTTCGGCAGCAGTACTTTTTCAGATAGTTACGCTTCCGGTTGAGTTTAATGCGTCTAAGAGGGCGCTGGTTGCCCTATGCGATAACGGAATACTGTATACGGATGAGGCGGCTATGGGTAAAAAGGTACTCTCGGCGGCGGCGCTTACTTATGTGGCTTCGGCGGCAACGGCAAT
>CASFAQ010000082.1 GCA_949292725.1 uncultured Eubacteriales bacterium
AAGTGCAGTAATGCATGGAGCTGACTGATACTAATAGGTCGAGGGCTTGACCAAGGAAAGGTTTTGGATGTGGATATTCAGTGTGTAGTTTTCAGGGTACGATATGTATGGCCCAGTGGCTCAGTTGGTTAGAGCGCCGCCCTGTCACGGCGGAGGTCAGGGGTTCGAGCCCCCTCTGGGTCGCTTAGGTTTTATCTGGGATCTTAGCTCAGCTGGGAGAGCATCTGCCTTACAAGCAGAGGGTCACAGGTTCGAGCCCTGTAGGTCCCATTTGATATCTCATTTTTGTATATGCTAATTAAGCTTATACCCGCCGACATGGCTCAATTGGCAGAGCAGCTGATTTGTAATCAGCAGGTTAACGGTTCAAGTCCGTTTGTCGGCTTATATAATATGGATGGATTCCCGAGTGGCCAAAGGGGGCAGACTGTAAATCTGTTGTCGACGACTTCGAAGGTTCGAATCCTTCTCCATCCACTATGCTTTATGCATTTATAATTATCGCGGGGTAGAGCAGTCAGGCAGCTCGTCGGGCTCATAACCCGAAGGTCGTTGGTTCAAATCCAGCCCCCGCAATTGAAACTCAGAATGCCCAGATAGCTCAGTTGGTAGAGCAAGGGACTGAAAATCCCTGTGTCGCTGGTTCGATTCCGGCTCTGGGCACTTTTCCATATTTAATATAGCATGGGTCACTAGCTCAGTCGGTAGAGCACTTGACTTTTAATCAAGTTGTCGGGGGTTCGATTCCCCCGTGACTCAGTTTGAAATTCCGGAACAGAGATTTTCGGATTTTTTTATTATCAAAAGAATTAGATGTGGAAAATATAGCTATTTAATATAATGTATGATATTATATATGATAAATGTATTTTGCTGAAAAGGAGAGATGGTAATGGATAAGGAAAGAAAGACATTTTATCTTACAACGGCAATTGCGTATACATCAGGTAAGCCGCATATTGGCAATACCTATGAAGCGGTCCTTGCTGATGCGATAGTGAGGTTCAAACGAATGCAGGGTTATGACGTGCGTTTTCAGACCGGGACTGATGAACATGGACAGAAGATTGAGATTAAGGCGGCCGAGGCCGGAGTATCACCAAAGGAGTACGTGGATGAGGTTGCCGGACAGATTAAGAATATATGGGATATGATGAATACTTCTTATGACAGATTTATAAGGACAACTGATGAGGATCATGAAAAACAGGTCCAGAAGATATTTAAAAAGCTGTATGAGAAGGGCGATATATATAAGGGAGAGTACGAGGGTATGTATTGTACCCCGTGCGAGTCTTTTTTTACGCCTTCACAGCTTGTGGACGGAAAGTGTCCGGATTGCGGACGCCCTTGCGAGCCGGCTAAGGAGGAAGCATATTTCTTTAATCTTAGCAAATATGCGGACAGGCTTATAGAGCATATTAATACTCATCCTGAATTTATCTGGCCCGAATCAAGGAAGAATGAGATGATGAACAATTTCCTTCTTCCGGGACTTCAGGATTTATGTGTATCCAGGACCTCGTTCAAATGGGGAGTGCCGGTTACTTTTGACGACAAGCACATCATATACGTGTGGGTTGATGCGCTTAGTAACTATATAACAGGTCTCGGTTATGATGTGGATGGTGACAGTGATGAGCTTTATAAAAAATACTGGCCTGCAGACCTTCATCTTATAGGAAAAGATATTCTGAGGTTCCACACCATTTACTGGCCTATCATGCTCATGGCGCTTGATATTCCGCTTCCTAAGCAGATATTCGGACATCCGTGGCTTCTGCAGGGCGATGGTAAGATGAGCAAATCAAAAGGAAATGTTCTGTACGCCGACGATCTTGTGGATTTCTTCGGCGTTGATGCGATTCGTTTCTTCGTTCTTCATGAGATGCCGTACGAGAATGACGGTGTTATATCATGGGAGCTCATAATTGAAAGAATCAATTCTGAGCTTGCCAATACGCTTGGAAATCTTGTGAACAGGACGATATCCATGTCCAACAAATATTTTGGCGGCGTTGTAACCCAGACAGGAGTAAATGAACCTGTTGATGCAGAGCTTAAGGATGTTGCCACCCGAACGGTGGATAGGGTTACTGAAAAAATGGATAAGCTTCGCGTTGCTGATGCCATTACAGAGATATTTAACCTCTTTAGAAGGTGTAACAAATATATCGACGAGACAATGCCGTGGGTACTGGCAAAGGATCCGGATAAGGCGGACAGGCTTCAGGAGGTTCTTTATAATCTCGTTGAGAGTATAAGTATAGGAGCATCCCTGCTTGAACCATATATGCCGGAAGTTTCAGCAAAGATCCTTAACCAGCTTAATGCTGAAAAGAGAAGTCTTTCTGAGGTGTCAGTCTTCGGTAAATATGTTTCGGGCAATAAGGTTACGGATAAGCCTGAGATTCTGTTCGCAAGAATTGATGCCGGAGAGGCGTTAAAGGAGCTTGAGAAGAGAACAGAAGAAAGAAAAGATGAAAAAGACGAAGAAAATGAAGAGGAAGTTATTGATATCGAAGCTAAGCCTGAGGTGACATTTGATGATTTTATGAAGATGCAGTTTCAGGTGGGAGAGATAATTGCGTGTGAGGAAGTGCCTAAGTCAAAGAAGCTTCTGTGTTCAAAGGTTAGGATAGGAAGCAGCATCAGGCAGATTGTATCGGGTATTAAGTCGCATTATACGCCTGAGGAGATGGTAGGAAAGAAGGTAATGGTCATGGTAAATCTTAAGCCTGCAAAACTTGCGGGAGTTCTGTCTGAGGGAATGCTTCTGTGTGCTGAGAACGAGAAGGGCGAGCTGGCGCTGTTAGTGCCTGAGAAGGATATGCCGGCAGGTGCTGAGATATGCTAGGAATATTTGACAGTCATGCACATTATGACGATGCAAGATATGATGAGGATAGAGAAGAGCTGCTTGCCGGTATGGCGGATGCAGAAGTTGCTTATATACTTAATACTTCGGCAGATATGAAGTCCGTTACAGGTAACAGAGAGCTTGTAAAAAAATATCCGTTTATGTACGGAAGTGTGGGAGTGCATCCTGAGACCACGGATGAGCTTACGGATCCGGACATGGATATTATAAGGGAAGCTGCGGGTGATGAGAAGATTGTTGCAATAGGCGAGATAGGACTGGATTATCATTATCCTACGCCTGAAAGGGATATTCAGAAGAAGTGGTTTGAAAAACAGCTTGATATAGCAGCAGAGCTTCAGATGCCCGTGATAATTCACAGCAGAGAGGCCGCAGAGGATACCATGAATATTCTCTGTGAATATAAGGACAGACTGCTTAGTGATAATACGGGAGTCATCCACTGCTATTCGTATTCCGTCGAGATGGCATTAAAGTATATTGAGATGGGTTATAATATAGGAATAGGCGGGGTGCTTACATTCAGTAATGCTAAGAAGCTTAAGGAAGTTGTTAAGAATATTCCGATTGAAAAGATA
>CASFAQ010000083.1 GCA_949292725.1 uncultured Eubacteriales bacterium
AAAAAACCGTATATGCATACCGGTATCCTCATTTTATCCGCATCATATTTTTTACTGAATATAATGCCTGATAACAGCCCCACACATCCCATGGCAAACATCTGCCACGGAGTCCAGGGACCCTGGCCAAATATAAAATTAGACATGAACGCCGATGCCGTTCCCACAATAAAACCGGCCTCCCAGCCAAGTCCTATACCGCTTATTATCACAACTGCAAGCATGGGTTTGAAAAATGGAAGCATATAAAATACACTTCGTGAAATTACTGCTATCGTTATAGGCACTACGATTATAACAATTTTTCTGGCATTCGGCCTGTTTTTTTCAAACCTGAGCAAAAAGGGAATCATCGATATTACAACCATAATCAATGAAATCAGGTAATAGTATCTGCCACCCGACATAGTGATATCACCTCCTTAATAGTTATTGCCGCAGGATAATAGTCCCTTGCTATCCTGTTGGCGGCCGTAGTAAAAAATATGTTTCCGGAAAAAAAATCCCCGGCAGTACATAAAGCTTTAATATTGCCGTCAAAAAATAAGGCGCACATATCGGCGTATTCCGCACAGAATTCTATATCATGGGAGACCATGAGTATAGTGATTCCACTCTCTTTAAGCTCCTTAAAAATATGTGCAAGCTTCTTCTTATAATACCCGTCATAGCCATTGGTCGGCTCGTCAAGTATAAGAATCTTTGGATTCGGTAAAAGTATCTTGCACAATGCACATCTTTGCTTTTCCCCTCCACTCAGATCATACGGATGCATATTTAGAAGATGACTGATATCCAAGAACCCGGCAAGCTCTCTTATACGCTCATCCGACACACCGTATAAACCCGCATAATATCTAAGATCCTCAAACACATTATCCTTTACAAACATTGTTTCAGGATTCTGCACAAGCACCCCGAGGACATGCCCGTAGAGTTCGTCTTTATTCCATTTGCTTAACTTCATACCACCTATATATACATTTCCGCTGTGGGGCCTGTGTACACCTGTAAGCACGGAAAGAAGCGTGGTCTTTCCTGCCCCGTTTCCCCCGAGAATACAGGTGAAGCTTCCTTTTTTTACGGAAAAATTAACATCTTTTAATATATCGGGAGATTTTTTGTGATATCTAAACCATACACCCGATGCCTCAATTACACTCTCGCGGTCATCATATGAGATACATCCATTTTTGTCAGGCATATTCTTTAACGTATCCCTGTCCTTAAGATATTCTGAAAGCATGTTACGAGCCTCACATACATCCATTGGAAGCCTTAATGCTTCCGGCGTAAGCTCAGAAAACATCCTTATCGGAACGGGCATTGCAACAAAATAATCATTATCCCTTATATCCCTTGCAACATATTCGCGGCTTCCATCCGATACGATCCGCCCTTTTTCCATTACAACCACATGGTCAGCCAGTTCATATACACTTTCCAGTCTGTGACAGACAGTTATAATTGTGGTTCCAAAATCCTTCTGAATCTTTTTTAGCAACATAAGAAATTCATGTGCCGCCTCGCTGCTAAGCCGTGAGGTTGGTTCATCAAGGATGAGTGATGCAGGATTAAGCGCCATTGCCGACGCAAGATTAAGTATCTGCCTTTGACCACCTGATAATTCCGATACATCCTTATCAAACCACTCTCTTATGCCAAAATAATCTGCAAGCTCAGATATCCTAAGGCTCATCACTTCCTGACTGTAATTAAGATTTTCAAGGCCGAAGGCAAGCTCATGCCACACCTTATCAGTTACTGTCTGATTGTCAGGATCCTGCATAACATAGGCTATCTCATTCGAATATATCGAAGCGTCCATGGAATCAAGCGCTCTTCCTTTATACATTACGTTTCCCTTTGTGCTTCCCTGCGGTATCATAACCGGATGCATATGCCTTAGAAGCGTTGTCTTACCGCAGCCTGATTTTCCACATACCAGCAGCCATTCTCCCTTATGTATCGTAAGGTTTATATTATCAAGCGCAGCAAAGTCGCCACCCGGATATGTAAATGTCAGATCTTTAATTCTGTATATTTCCATTGCAACTCCTTTATCAATATATCAACGATGGGCAGAAGGCACACTGCGCCATAGGCTGCGGCAACCGTATGGATATTGCCCGTCATACTATAATACGGATAATATTGTATATACACCGCCTTTGACAAAAAACTCACAATGACATATGTGGCGCACAAAAACATGAATATAATCCTTATCATATCGCCACCCGTCATCCTGAATAATGAGTAACTGCTCCTTCTGTATCCGGCTCCATATCCCCTTGCCCTCATGGAATCGGCTCTTATGACCGAGTTCTCAAATGCCCATGTAATCATGGCAGAAAGTATGGCTATCCCACTTTTTTTAACACTCAATCCAAGACAGCGCTGAACCTTTGATACGGCTCTGAATCTCTTTGTGAATTCAGGGATAAATCTCAGCGTCATTGATATAATAAGTGAAAATGACGGCAATATGCGCCCTGTAATATATATTATCCTGTCCGAGGTCATTATCTTATTAAATGAATAAAATAAAATGCATATACTTCCGACCATAAAACCCGATACTATTCCGTATATTATCGATTCCAGTGTAAGTGGATTCCCATTTGGAAAATACCTTAATATAGTTACTCCCTCGTGGGAAAATAATGGATTAATAATAACTCCAAGGATAATGACCGGCACATACATCACTACTATAATCTTCGCAAATTTTCTTCCGCCAAAGATAAATCCAAGTGCCATTCCCGCAGAAAGTGTAAGGATAATGACCACCGGGTGCATAAAGCATACGGTAATGATAAGAAGTATCATATAATATGTAATCTGTGTAAGCGGATGCCAATATTCAAATTTATTCTTCATCTGTAATTCCCACATCCTGTTGTAAATTTGCTCCAAGGTCGCAGGTATAATGAATCTCTATGTCGTCTCCCGGAGAAATGATATATTCACTTATACCATATTCAGGATAATCTCCGTTCACCGAATACATCCACCCGGACAACTCGCCACAATCATATTCATATATATTGGCTATTCCCTCTATATAGGACGAGTCATATATGGGAGTGTGTGAAAACTCCATGTGAATCTGTCTGTTCATGATTTCACGTTTTAATACGTCAAATGCAGACTCCCCCTCGTTATACTCCACCTCGGTTTTACCAAGTATAATTCCATCCTTCGGAATCATCTCACGTTTGGTCGCATCAAAATCATCGATGTTATCAAGTATGGTGCCGCATTCTATAAGAAGCGTACATATATTCTTTCCTTCT
>CASFAQ010000084.1 GCA_949292725.1 uncultured Eubacteriales bacterium
TCATTTGCCGCAAAAGTATATAACAGACTTAGAAAACCTATAGTCGTCGAACATATAAATGCTGACGCAGGAATTGAGATAGGCAAAACTCTTATAGGAATGCATCTAAAAGAGGTAGCGGTTCCCATAAGACTTGATACAAAAATGATAGGAAGCGCCGCCGTTACTGCAGCGCGAACCAGAGCCAAATTCATAGGTGGCGAGAGGGCTGTCTATAATGATCATATTATGTAGACTTGACGAATATACATTCTAATGATACTATAAATTATATGAATATATCGGTAATAAAATCAAATAAGATAATTATGAGAATCCTGTGCGTTTTACTGATACTTGGGATATATGTTATTCTAATTTACCATGATGTTCCGTGTGTTTTCAGGGGAATATTCCATATCCCCTGCCCGGGATGCGGTATGAGCAGAGCCCTGCGTTCATTAATCTGTCTGGATTTTTATATGGCGTTTAGATATCACCCCATGATATATCTTATGCCTGTAGCTATTATATACATTATTATGGACTGCAAGATATTCAGGAAAAGAATCTTTAATAATCTTATTCTTTACATGATTCTTATTGGTTTTGCGGTGTGCTACATTGTCAGATTATCGACGAATTTGATTGTTTACTGATTAATAATTAAGGAGGAATATATACTATGTTCTGTAAAAATTGTGGCAATGAAATGGATCCAAACGCAAGTGTTTGCGTAAAGTGTGGCGCAGCAAAAGGCACGGGAGCTGCCTTCTGTTCCAACTGTGGCAGCTCTACTGCTCCTAACGCGGCAGTATGTCTTAACTGTGGAGCAGCTCTCACACAGGCAGTACCGCCAGAAGCACAGAAATCCAAGCTGGCAGCAGGATTATTCGGAATATTCTTGGGAGGTTTAGGTGTACATAACTTCTATCTTGGATATACCGGAAAGGCAATCGCACAGATTATCCTGTCATTCTGTTTCGGAATCGGTGCAATATGGGGACTTATCGAAGGAATACTTATACTGTGCGGTACGATCAATAAGGACGCTAAAGGTAATCCTTTAAAAGATTAAATGTTATGATAATAGCTGTGAGTGAATGCTCACAGCTATTATTATGTTCAGATTTTCTCAAGCGCCTGTTCAATATCAGCTAAAATATCATCAACATTCTCAATACCTATCGAAAATCTTATAAGGTCAGATGGAATACCCGCTTCTTTTAACTGCTCATCCGTAAGCTGTCTGTGCGTATGGCTTGCAGGATGCAAAAGACATGTCTTACTGTCAGCTACATGCGTTGCGATACTTGCAAAATTAAGCGAATCCATGAATTTGATCGACTGTTCTCTTCCACCTTTAAGCCCAAAAGCAAGAACACCGCAGGATCCATTTTTCAGATATTTTCTGGCAAGCTCATGATTATCGTCATCCTCAAGATCAGGATAGTTAACCCATGCAACCTTTTCATGATTCTTAAGATACTTTGCAACCTTAAGCGCATTCTCGCAATGCCTCTTAACCCTCAGATGCAGGCTCTCAAGCCCAAGATTAACATAGAAAGCATTCTGAGGCGACTGAATGGAACCAAGATCCCTCATAAGCTGCGCGGTTGCCTTGGTAATATACGCTCCTTTTCCGAACTTCTCGGTGTATATGATTCCATGATATGATTCATCCGGTGTGGTAAGTCCCGGGAATTTATCCGGATAAGCTCCAAAATCAAAATTACCACTGTCAACTATACATCCGCCGACGCTCACGCCGTGCCCATCCATGTACTTGGTCGTAGAATGCGTGACAATATCAGCTCCAAACTCAAACGGTCTGCAGTTAATCGGCGTTGCGAATGTATTATCAATTATAAGTGGAATGCCATGTTTATGGGCAAGTTTTGAAAACTTTTCAATATCAAGCACCTTAACAATCGGATTCGTAATCATCTCCCCAAATATACATTTGGTATTGGGTCTGATATATTTTTCAAGCTCCGAAATCGGAAGCGTCTGGTCCACAAATGTACATTCAACACCCATCTTCTTCATCGTCACACCAAACAGATTATACGTTCCACCATATATAGTGGATGATGCAATAAAGTGGTCTCCGCTCTCACATATATTAAATACGGCAAAGAAATTAGCCGCCTGCCCGGATGATGTAAGCATAGCCGCAGCTCCACCCTCCAGTGCGCATATCTTCGCCGCAACAGCATCATTAGTCGGATTCTGAAGCCTTGTATAAAAATATCCTGAAGCCTCCAAATCAAAAAGCTGTCCCATCTCATCACTAGTAGCATAAGTAAATGTCGTACTCTGAATAATCGGTAATTGCCTTGATTCGCCGGACTTAGGCTTCCATCCCTCATGAATACATTTTGTTTCCAGTCCTGTCTGCATATGTGTATCTCCTTATATAATATTATTTGCTAAAATCCTACCAAATACGATTTTAAGTAGCAATCCTCATAATGTCAAGTCTTTTACCACTCATATCCGGATACATTCCGATATTTTGGCGGAACTTTATAAAAGTGCTGATAATCCTTCATACTCTTCCAGTTGCCGCCCCACGAAAAACCATATTTTTTGAATATTTTGTATGCCTTGTCATTCTTATGAATCATATTGGTCCTGTATCTGCCCCTGCACTTATTTACATTTCTTTCCGCATACACCCTTCCGTTATCGGGAACTATGCCATGTGCACCACCGACACAGGGATTGATTCTGGGATTAATGTCTATCGCAAGTCCCAGTCCGTGCATAGAAAGACTTCCGTTCGAACCTGCAATTTCTCTGTAATTGAAACAGGACGTATTATCTGCACGCATTGATTGGTTATCATCCGCTCCATACTTATCAACAAGCTCTATTCGACGTATCGGATACTTTATTTTATAAAGCTCATAGAACACATTTACAACATCCTCTGCTATCGCTTTATTAACTATCATCTCTCCTGTTTTTTCTTTCCCCTTGTAATTATAGTATCTGACAGTAACATATCTAAGGTCCTTATACGTTATATATCGGTTCTTATGATAGGACACGCCCTTAATACGCTCCTTAACAGTCTTGGTAATCTTGGAATACGAAAATCCATCATACATCGTTTTTGAGCTTGCATCAGTATAATTAAACATAATCAAAATCAAAATAATTACAATCATTGATATTATGATAATGATATAATCGAAAAAAATTATACATTATTTGTATTTTTTATTCAATACAATCATACATTTTGTCAAATGTGTTGGTTTTAATTGGTTTTTGTTGTTTTGTGTAGAAAATTGTTATATACTATAATTAAAAATATAAAAGGAGCGATCTTATATGGAAGAAAAACTCGAAATATTACTGGTGGAGGATGAACCCGAAACATGTACGGCTTTTGCAGAGGCAATCTATGGCAGTGATGATTTTGTGCTAATCGGCGTCACAAATAACGCAACAAAAGCACTGAACTCTATCATGGATGCACAGCCGGACGCCGTTATACTGGACCTCGAACTGCATTACGGAGTTGGAAGCGGTATCCATGTCCTGAACAACATGAGAAGTCTTAACCTTGAAAAGCGTCCGTATATGCTTGTCACAACCAATAATTCCAGTACATTGACTTACGAATCTGCAAGAGCTCTTGGTGCGGATTATATATTATTCAAGCACCAGCCTAACTATTCGGTAAACAGTGTTTTAGAATTCTTATCCATCATGAAACCCATGATCAAGTCGCTGCGTGCGAATACCAATACCAATATGGAATCTCCTGAGACTCCGGAGCAGCGACATCGAAGAATGACGACGCGTATTATGAACGAGTTGAACAATGTCGGTATAAGCACCAAAGCTATTGGATATACGTACCTCATTGAAGCAATTCTCATCACCATCAAAGAGCCGACGCCAAATATCAATTCAATCATTGCGCAAAAACACGGCAAGACTGACGCAAGTGTCGAAAGAGCCATGCAGAATGCCATTAACAGAGCATGGAGAACAGGCAATATAGAAGAACTGCTTTACTTCTATACCGCAAGAATCAATCCTGCCCGCGGCGTTCCTACAATCACGGAATTCGTAAGCTATTACGCGAACAAGCTCAAGAACGAGTACTAAAGCAAGTTCTTAAAAATGGGCAAAAATAAAGCAGATGCCAAAATGACTATCTGGAACACGGGTATTAATCCGTAAATTTTTTTATCACAATGTTTATCACGCGGCATCTGCTTGTACCAATATCTATATAAAAGAATTAGTACCAATATTAAGTTGTAAAATGTTATGAGATAACTCATACACTAAAATGAAATTAATAACCAAAGAACTTTAAAAGCCATTTCCAATAACCTTTCATGTAATCACCACCTCTTGTTTTCTATGCCCGTATTGTAGAAAATTTCGGCGGTTATTTATATTAGTCTGTGGGGCTTGCTTTTCGTTGGTTTTTATTATTGATGATGCTTTTTTATAGAAATGAGGTGTAAATATGTTGCAATCTGTTATAAAATATATTTTTACTATTTTTTGCTGTGTGTATGTTTATAAAAATTTGTTACATATCAAGAAATTCACTACAAGAGAGGTATTATTAATCCCTCTTGCAATAATTATGTCTTTTATAATTGCCCTAATAAAAACGCATATGCCTCTATTGGTGGTTATCTCACTTGTAATCTTCATTGACCTATATTGCTATTTCATATATAAAAAGGATTTCATTGCATCGCTAACAATTATAACAATTGCAATAGGAATAAGTTATTTTATATACGCTTTGTCTGTTATTTCTCTTATACCTGTAACCAGCATACTATATATGAACATAAACGACGCATTGCTTTTGGATAATATTGGCATTATATTGTTTGGCATAGTTCAGAATCTAATTGCAATATTACTGTTCAGAATAAAGAGATTTAAAAACGGTATTCCGGACATTAACAGTAAATACTCTGACACCGTATCGTATCTAAGCATATTGATATTATTAGCATCATCTCTCATTTATCAGTATATATATTTGTCGAATGTAGTATCTATTCTTGTATTTTTAACTATTATGTTTGGACTCACCATACTGCTTTGGTGGAGAAAACGTATTTCCGACAAATATATAAACAAAGTATACGAAAGGAACATTAAGATTCTGGAAGAAACTGTTGAAACACAGAAAACCGAGGTTGAAAATTTATCAAAAATAATACATAAAGACAACAAGGTACTGTCTGCGCTTAGGATTGCCGTCATTGAGCAGTCTAAACTTAATGTTGATAACAATCCCGAGCTTCAGAAACTTCTTACTGAGATAATGCACCTTGAAGATGAACGTAGAGAATTTCTTACGGATTACGAGCAAAATACGAAAACTCTGCCAAAAACCGGCGTATTTGCAACAGATATGATACTAGGTTATCTTCACAAACGTTCTGTCAGGGAATCAATATTATTTGACGTAACTATAATGGGCGATATACCTTATATGGTAACAGACGCCGTGGATACATATGACCTTAATACGATGATTGCTGATCTTGGCGAGAATGCGATTATTGCAACATCCGGTGCTCCTACCAAAAATATTCTTCTTATCATTGGTTACAGAGACAATATAGCATTCTTCGATATATATGACAGCGGATCAAACTTTGACGCCGAAGTTATCGCAGACATCGGCAAAAGACGTCATACAACGCACAAAGATACCGGTGGAAGCGGCATTGGACTTATGACAACATACGAATTAATCAACAAATATCACGCAACACTGGAAATCGAAGAACTTGACAACAACAACCTATTTACAAAGCGTGTTTCTATATTATTTAACAACAGCGCATTGATATCTATACATAGCAACCGCCCGGAAATAATAGTCGCCTGTAATACAAGAAACGATATACATCTCTTTTGATAATATCAGTAAGTATCAATACAGCCACAAAATCTGTAACATAAGATTTGTGGCTGTTAAACATATCATTTGTTATAAAATTTTCCGTATTCCTGATTTTGAAATACACTTCCTTATAAATTATCATTTTTTGCTACCTTATCTCGCCCTGCGTTCATCATCCACAAAAAATAACCATTCTAGGTCCTCAACTTCTGCAACGCCAGAAGTTCCGCGTACACATCCCCTCGCCCACATGTTACACTATGTGACGTTTGACAATAATTTAGAAAATCATCCGCACTGTCATAGTACTGAAGTATAAGCCAAAGCTGCTGCAGACTCACAAACGACGCATTAAAGAATATCTCGTGTTATTCCTCACATTACCTACTTCCAACTACCCGAAAATTTGTCAGATTAAAAGAAGGTACAGCATAGATTATTCTGACGAATCATACGTCAGATTGTTTTATCCTGT
>CASFAQ010000085.1:0-3175 GCA_949292725.1 uncultured Eubacteriales bacterium
CGTATCAAGTGCTTCATAGATGACGACAAAGCAAAGCATAACACATATATCCATGGAGTAAAGGTCGTAGGTGGCCGTGAATGTATACTGGATGCCGCCAAAAAGTATGATATCAATGAGATAATCATTGCAATACCTACGGCGTCGAAAAAAACCATAAGCGAGATAGTGGATATATGTAAGCATACAACCGGTGAACTTAAGACGCTTCCGGGAATGTATCAGCTTGTGAATGGTGAGGCCACGTTAGATAAGCTAAGAAGTGTTGAGATAGAGGACCTTCTTGGCAGGGATCCGGTTAAGGTGGATATGCAGTCCATCATGGATTATGTGTGCAATAAGGTCATACTTGTAACCGGAGGCGGAGGCTCGATAGGAAGCGAACTGTGCAGACAGATTGCCGCACATTCTCCAAAACAGCTTATTATTCTTGATATATATGAGAATAATGCATACGATATCGAACAGGAGCTTAAGAGGGATTATCCCGGACTTAATCTGGTCACGCTTATTGCGTCTGTCAGAAATACTGAGAGAATGGACAGTATATTTGCCAAATACAGACCGGATATAGTGTATCATGCGGCGGCTCATAAGCATGTGCCGCTTATGGAGGACAGCCCGAATGAGGCTATTAAGAATAATGTATTTGGAACATATAAGACGGCTGTGGCTGCCGATAAATACGGTACGCAGAGATTTGTCCTTATATCAACCGATAAGGCAGTCAATCCTACCAATATAATGGGCGCTTCAAAACGCATATGCGAGATGATACTTCAGGTATTTAATAAGCGCTCTAAGACGGAGTTTGTGGCCGTAAGATTTGGAAATGTGCTTGGTAGTAATGGAAGTGTTATTCCATTATTCAGGAAGCAGATTGAGGCCGGAGGACCGGTAACCGTCACACACCCTGATATAATAAGATACTTCATGACCATAGAAGAAGCGGTATCCCTGGTGCTTCAGGCGGGAGCCTACGCAAAGGGTGGAGAGATATTCGTTCTCGATATGGGACAGCCTGTTAAGATTATGGACCTTGCACGCAACCTTATAAGGCTTTCGGGATACAAACCGGATGAGGATATCGAGATAAAGATTACAGGTTTAAGGCCGGGTGAGAAGCTGTATGAGGAGATGCTCATGAGTGAGGAAGGGCTTACCGATACCGCAAACTCTCTTATTCATATCGGAAAGCCGCTTGTATTTGATGAAGAGACGTTTCTTAAGAAGCTTGAGCTGCTGTATGACCTTGCTTACAGTGAGTCGGATGACATTAAGAGCATAGTTGAGGAAATCGTTCCGACGTACAGAGAAAAGACGGAGGATAAGCTTCGCGATATGAAGATAAAGGAAAGCCAGTTCAAGAAGATAAAAGACAGGGAGATAACACACAAAGAGCTTGTTTTGATGAATAAAAACACAGATAATGGAGAAGCCTGATGGAGCAGATATCTTTTTCACCACCTGATATAACAGAAGAAGAGATAAGTGAAGTTGCCGATACATTAAGAAGCGGATGGATAACCACCGGTCCAAGGACCAAGGAGTTCGAAAGAAGACTTGCCGCATATTGTGGGGCGGCGGGCTGTGTATGCCTTAATTCATCCACGGCCTGCATGGAAACGACGCTTAGGATACTTGGAGTAGGTCCGGGTGACGAGGTTATAACCACAGCTTATACCTATACCGCTACGTGCAGTGTGATATGTCATGTAGGAGCAATGCCGGTGCTTGTGGATACCGGAAAGGATTCTTTCGAGATAGATTATGATGCGATTGGTGACGCCATTACGGAAAACACAAAGGTTATAATACCGGTGGATATCGGTGGGATGATGTGTGACTATGACAGGATAAATGAAGTGTTGGAATCAAAGAAGCATCTTTTTAAACCACACACAGAACTTCAGAATCTCTTTGGCAGAGTTATTATCCTTGCAGATTCGTCACATGGACTCGGAGCGGTATATAAGGGAATGAGAAGTGGCGCAGTGGCTGATTTTACGGCATTTTCCTTCCATGCGGTAAAAAATCTTACAACAGGCGAGGGAGGAGCGCTTATGTGGCGCAGTCATCCTGATATTGACGATACAAGGCTCTATAATATGTTCCAGCTTATGTCGCTGCACGGACAGTCAAAGGATGCTCTTGCAAAGACAAAACTCGGCGGCTGGGAGTATGACATTATGGCACCGTATTACAAATGCAATATGACGGATATCATGGCAGCCATCGGTCTTGTTCAGTTAAGAAGATATGAAGGACTTTTAAAGAGGCGTAAGGAAATAGTTGACAGATATAACGAAGGAATCAGATCTAATGGGGTAAGCGTACTTGCACACAGCAGTGACAACAGGGAGTCAAGCAGACACCTGTATCTTGTAAGACTGCCGGTAAAGGATATGCAGTACCGCAATGATTTTATATGCGAGATGGGAAAGAGAGGAATTCCGTTAAATGTTCATTATAAGCCCCTTCCTTTACTTAACGCCTACCGCAATATGGGATTTGATATAAATGATTATCCCAACGCGTACGATATGTATTCTAATGAGGTAACGCTCCCGCTTCATACTAAGCTTGCGGATGAGCAGGTCGATTATATTATAAACAACTTTAATGATGTAATGCATGCATAATATAAGGAGTGTATACTATGGTAATGCCCGAGTGGGATGTCCTTCCCGACAGCATGAAAAATGAGAGAGTCAGAAAATATTATGATATACTTTGCAGAAAGAGGACAAGTCTTATCATCAAAAGAGCATTTGACATTGCCGCCTCTTCCCTGCTTCTTATAGTGCTTTTTCCGGTGTTTATCGCCATTGCAATACTGATAAAGCGCGACTCTAAAGGCCCGGTTATATTTAAACAGACCAGGGTAACGTCATATGACAGGGATTTTACAATATACAAATTCCGCAGTATGGTTGAATGTGCGCCTAAGCTTGGAAGTCAGGTTACTGTTGCCAATGACGTGCGTATAACAAAAGTAGGAGCAGTTCTTCGAAAATACAGGCTGGATGAGCTTTTGCAGCTCATCAATGTATTAAAGGGGGATATGAGCTTTGTCGGAACAAGACCTGAGGTGAGAAAATATGTGGACGCATATTCTCCTGAAATGATGGCAACGCTTCTTATGCCGGCGGGTATAACCTCCGTAGCAAGTATA
>CASFAQ010000085.1:3210-5647 GCA_949292725.1 uncultured Eubacteriales bacterium
CAAGTATAAAATATAAGGACGAGGATGCGCTCCTTAAAAATGCAGATGATGTCGACAGGATATATATAAAGCGTATACTCCCGGATAAAATGAGGTATAATCTGAGAAGTCTTAGAAATTTCAGCCTCACAGGCGATTTGTGCATAATGATAAGGACGGTGCTCGGGGTTCTTAAGTAGGACTCTATCTGTCTTCAAATATCTTTATCATCCGGATTTTTTTATTGGTGTCCTTAAAGTTTTTTATTATCTCGGAAATTGATGCTTTTCGTACGCGTTTATTATTTATAATAAATGTAACGAATGTGATTGCCCAGAGTATCGGCCAGAGAAGTATAATCTTATGAAGTCTTCTGAAAGTAGCCTTCATCTGGTAGTGACCTTCTTTAAGATATGTAAAGAAGGTTATATTTTTATATGAGGTACTGTTTATGAGCATACCTGCGCTGTCAGCTCCAAAATCCCCGCCGGTAAGTACATTTTCGATAAAATATTCGCATATATCTTCTTCATAGACGGTATCCGCATCTATGTCATTGCTAAGATACATATATTGTTTTAATGTCCCGATAATTATGCCGTAGAAATTAAGGATGCCCGAATCGTCGCACCATTTTTTAAGAAGTTCATAATCTATCTCATCATTGTAACGGATAAGAAACATCCTGTAATCATATAAAAGCCTTATGCCAAAGCCGCTGAACATATAATGATTCAGCATATGATGAAGCATATAAAATGCATTCTGTGTCGGAGGCAGTACATTATATTTTCTGCCGCCCGTCGTCATATAGTAATTCATAAGGGAGTCCTTATTAAATACTTCATCCAAAACCTTATTGGCGGGAGCGTACTGATATTTTGACACAACATCATAATGCAGTTCAAGTATGAGCTGACTGCCGCCGACGGGGGATCTGTATATGAATTCCAAGTGGTGCGTGCTTGTATCCTTTTTGGCTGTGAATCCGTTTGCAAGAAGCAGCCTGCGTGCCATTTTAAATTCAGATGTATCCGGTATGTATATATCCACATCGCTTTGTTTTCTGATATCGCACACAGGATAGCATTCGGAAAGATGTATGCCCTTCATAAGAAAATATCTGATATGATTACGCGTAAACAGGGAGGTAACCATATCCGTGAATTCAGAGAACATATAATAATTTCCGATGATGGTCTTCATCTGGCGCCTGATCTGTGAAAGATACTGCTGCTCATTCATATAATACTTATATATCAGAGGGGTCGTATAGTGATTGAGCGCCAGTGAAAGTATATCCTTTGAATATTTCTGTGGAAATTCACCGTCATATTGATCGCATATCATGGACAAATATATATTGTACAAATCCTTCATATGTAATCCCACCTGTAAATTATGTTATTTACAGTATACAACAATGTTAGTTTGATGTACAATGTTTTTTATAAGTGAATAGTATGAAATGGGGTATGATATATGAATGTTGAGAAAAGATATATATTACGGCGCATAGCGGACGAATATTGTCTGGTTCCTTTTGGCAGCGCCGTATGGGATAATAAGGACATCATAACGATAAGTGAGGCGGCGGCTCTGTTATATGAGCATATACAAGAAGTCCGGGGCATTTCGGAACTTGCCGAACTTCTTGTAGAAAAATATGGTATAGACATGGAGTCTGCCGTAAATGATACCAGAGAGTTTACTCAATATCTTAAGGATAACGATATCATCCGTTTTTCTTAGAACGGAATCTGAGCGTGGAATCCAGTATCTTTTTTCTGATGCGAAGAGATTTTGGCGTGACCTCAAGAAGCTCGTCCGTATCGATATAATCAAGGGCCTGCTCAAGACTGAGTATCCTGGGAGGAGTCAGCCTTAACGCATCGTCCGAACCTGATGCACGTGTGTTGGTGAGCTGTTTTTTCTTACATACATTTACTTCAATGTCATCGCTCTTTCCATTTTCACCTATAATCATTCCTGCATATACCTTTTCACCGGGTCCTATAAACAGGGTTCCGCGTTCCTGCGCATTATACAGACCATAGGTAACAGTCTCTCCGGTTTCAAACGCTATAAGAGAACCGCTTTTTCTATATGATATATCCCCCTTGTATGGCATGTAACTGTCAAATATGGTATTGATAACTCCGTTTCCCTTGGTATCGGTAAGAAATTCGCCCCTGTATCCGATAAGGCCCCTTGACGGGATAAGAAATACCAGACGGACGTAGCCGGCTCCCAGAGGAGTCATTTCCATAAGTTCACCCTTGCGGCTGCTTAACTTTTCTATAACCGTTCCCTGAAATTCCTCGGGTATATCCACATATGCCTTCTCAACGGGCTCAAGCTTCTTGCCGGATTCATCAGTTTTATAAAGCACCTCAGCTTTGCTGACAGCAAATTCGTAGCCCTCCCTGCGCATATTTTCGATAAGTACTGAAAGATG
>CASFAQ010000086.1 GCA_949292725.1 uncultured Eubacteriales bacterium
GTGGGCGGCGCAGTATTACAGATACAAGAGACCGGCAACCTTTATAAGCTCCGGCGGACTTGGCACCATGGGATACGGACTTGGCGCATGTATAGGAGCCAAGGTCGGCAATCCGGACAAAACCGTTATCAATATGGCGGGGGACGGGTGCTTCAGGATGAACCTTAATGAGCTGGCCACTGCCTCAAGATATAATATACCGATTATCGAAATCGTATTTAACAATCACGTTCTTGGAATGGTAAGACAGTGGCAGGATCTGTTCTATCAGAAGAGATACTCCAATACAATTCTTAAGGATAAGGTTGATTTTGTAAAGGTATCCGAAGGACTTGGAGTAAAGGCATACAGGGTAACGACCAACGAAGAATTCAAAGAAGTCTTCGATAATGCGCTTACGCTTAACGAACCGGTTGTTATCGAATGTATTATAGATAATGACGATAAAGTATGGCCTATGGTAGCTCCGGGCAATGCAATCGATAAGATAATGACAGCTGATGATTTGGCCAATGGGGATTGACAATTATTTGTCAAGCTTCTACAATAAATAATATTATGATATTTGATGCAGGCACGAGCCTGACAGAAGGAGGATGAGATGGGAAGAGTATATAATTTCTCAGCAGGTCCGGCTGTTTTACCGGAGGAAGTATTAAAAGAAGCGGCAGATGAGATGCTGGATTATAATGGCTCAGGTATGTCGGTTATGGAGATGAGCCACCGCTCAAAGGTGTATGATGACATTATCAAGACGGCAGAGAAGGATCTGCGCCAGTTGCTTGGAATCCCTGACAATTACAAAGTAATGTTCCTGCAGGGAGGGGCTTCCACACAGTTTGCGATGATTCCTATGAACCTTATGAAGAATAAGGTTGCAGATTACATCATAACCGGACAGTGGGCTAAGAAGGCTTATAAGGAAGCATGCATATATGGTAAAGCCAATGCGATAGCATCATCGGAGGATAAGACATTCTCCTATATCCCTGACTGCAGCGACCTTCCTGTCAGCGAGGATGCAGATTATGTGTATATCTGTGAGAATAATACCATCTATGGTACCAAATATAAGAAGCTTCCTAACACCAAAGGAAAGATACTTGTATCGGATGTATCATCCTGCTTCCTGTCAGAGCCTATGAACATATCCGATTATGGCGTTGTATACGGAGGAGTACAGAAAAATATTGGTCCTGCGGGAGTTGTCATTACGATAATGCGCGAGGACCTCATCACTGACGACGTACTTCCGGGCACACCTACGATGCTCAAATATAAGACGCATGCGGACAATGATTCACTGTATAACACACCGCCTGCATATGGAATATACATATGTGGTAAGGTATTTAAGTGGCTTAAGAGCATGGGCGGACTTCAGGTGATGAAGGAGAGAAATGAAGAGAAAGCCAGAGTTCTGTATGATTTCCTTGATTCCAGTAAGATGTTTACCGGAACCGTAGTTAAGGAAGACCGTTCGCTTATGAACGTACCATTCGTAACGGGCGATAAGGAACTTGACGCTAAGTTCGTTGCCGAGGCATCCGCTGAAGGTCTTGAGAACCTTAAGGGCCACAGAACTGTAGGAGGTATGCGCGCAAGTATATATAACGCCATGCCAAAAGCAGGAGTTGAAAAGCTTGTGGAATTCATGAGCGACTTTGAAAAGAAGAATCTCAAATAAAGACTATACAATATTAATTCGAAAAGAGGGTTTAATAATATGGCTGATTTTAAGATAAAATGCCTTAATCCAATCGCATCCGTAGGGCTTGATAAGTTAACGGACAGATATGAGATAACGGAGGATATGAATGATGTTGACGGAATCCTTGTAAGAAGCGCGTCAATGCATGACATGGAACTTCCGTCATCATTAAAGGCAATAGCGAGAGCCGGTGCAGGAGTCAATAACATTCCGCTTGATGAATGCGCTAAGAAGGGTATCATAGTATTCAATTCCCCGGGAGCCAACGCTAACGGCGTTAAGGAGCTTGTTATAGCAGGACTTCTGATGTCGTCACGTGATATCGTAGGAGGAGTTAACTGGGTTAAGGAGAATGCCGACGATAAGGATATCAGCAAATCCGTAGAGAAGGCTAAGAAAGCCTTTGCGGGTCATGAGATAGAGGGCAAGAAGCTTGGAATCATCGGTCTTGGAGCCATAGGCGTACTCGTGGCCAACGCTGCAAGCGCACTTGGAATGGAAGTATACGGCTGTGACCCTTACCTTACGGTGTCCAACGCACTCAGACTTTCAAGAGCAGTTCACTGTGTTAACACAAGAGAAGAGATATATGAAAAATGCGACTACATCACCGTTCATGTACCTGCGCTTGATGATACCAAGGGAATGATCAATAAGGAAAGCATTGCACTTATGAAGGACGGCGTCGTTATACTCAACTTCGCCAGAGACATACTTGTCAATGAGGACGATCTTGCAGAAGCACTTGAGTCAGGAAAGGTTGCAAAATACGTAACTGATTTTGCCAATCCAAAGTCAGTCAATATGAAGAATGCCCTTGTAGTTCCTCATCTTGGAGCGTCTACTGCCGAGTCGGAAGACAACTGCGCCATCATGGCAGTAAGAGAGATTAAGGACTTTATGGAGAATGGTAACATTACCAATTCCGTAAACTACCCTGCGTGCGATGCGGGCGTATGCACATCGGAAGGACGTATCACAATATGCCACAGCAATACACCGAATCTTATCACCAATTGCACAAGCGTATTCTCATCCATGGGATGCAACATAGATCATATGGTTGATAAGAGCCGCGGAGATTATGCATATTCCATCATAGACATTGGAAGCAAGGCTTCGGATGAGATGGTTAAGAAGCTTGAGGCAGTGGATGGAGTATATAAAGTAAGGATTATTAAGTAAAAGCTTAATATAGTTATCACACCTAAGGACTTCGGAAGGTCATAATACGGCTTTCCGGAGTCTTTTTTTGGCTCAATAATCATATCAGGAAAGGATATCGGTATGGAAAAGATAATAACAGAAGAAAAAATAATGCAATATAGGAACTACCTCAGAGAAGAAGAAAAAGCTACCGCTACAATAGAGAAATATATACGAGATATACAAAAACTAGCGG
>CASFAQ010000087.1 GCA_949292725.1 uncultured Eubacteriales bacterium
ACAATACTACAAATACCGCTCCGGATATAAGCGTTATGAGCACGGCATATCCCAGAAAACCCATTCCGATTGACAGACCTATCGCCATCGTAAGAAATACTGCCATTATCTCCTTCGAGCTTCCCGGCACTGAACGAAATCTTACCAGCGTAAATATTCCCATCACAGCAACACTGGTTCCGAGATTACCGTTAACCAGTATCAGAATCGCCTGAACAATTGACGGTAAAACTGCAATCGTGATAGCAAAGTTCTTGGTATATGCAGGCGTTGTATACATATATATAAGAGATATTATAACACCTAAGATTACCGCTGCAAAAAAACATATAAGCGCATCTCTGTCTGTAAGAGTTGTCGTATCAAAACGTAGTGTTGAATACAGCAGATTCCCCCATCCATTACCTGTTGCCATTTCCTCCATATGTTACTCTCCTTTTAGTCTTCTCTTATAGTCATTTCCATATTTCGAAAAAGAGTGCGGATAAATATGCATATCTGACAGGATTCGTACCATCCACATTGGCACTGAACCATTGCTCTTAATCTCCATAATATACATACCATCATCCAGCAGTCTGGCCCCATAATCTCCCGCCGAGAGAGTCAGATTATCTCTTCTTGTGCGTATATCAGTATCAAATGTCACCCTGAACTCCGGGTCTTCAATCCCTGAGAATGCTATTCTGTCATAGGCTATATATGCCTTTGGAAACAGTCTGTAATGCCTTATTATGTATTCAATCTCATGCATTATCTGCATATTGGATCCGTTGCCAAGCTCCTTCATGCGCCCGTATACATCATCCCTACATTCTATACTGTCATCAGCAACAATCTTAAGTATGTTACTTGCAACCTCATATGATGCAGGTATTCTTCTCTTGTATACAACGCCGCGGTACTTTTTCTTGATTTCAAGAAAAGTAATGTCACCGGGAGAAGGGACCCCATAACTTCTTACCCTGAACTTTTCCTTATAAACTGGCTTTTCTATTGAGGTTCTTATAAGTTCATAATCCTCAGTATCATAGTATACATTACATATTGTATATCTGTCATATATATCCTTTTCCATATATTCTGACATACGCTCTATGATCATGTCACACTGCTTACGGTCAATCAGATACTTCTTTTCCATACGACGAAATACCTGTTTTACTGCTTCTGGCATAGATTCACCTCCCCAAAAGCATTATTTACTTAAAATACTCAACTCCTGACTCAAATAACATCTGATTCTGGTTTCCGTATATATTTACAGCAACTCCGTCTCCGATACGCTCTGAATGTGCCATTTTACCAAGTACTCGTCCGTCAGGACTTGTTATTCCTTCAATTGCATAATATGAACCATTCGGATTATATGCCTCGTCCATCGTGCTATTGCCTTCAAGATCAACATACTGAGTTGCAACCTGTCCGTTATCAAAGAGACGCTTTATCCACTGCTCATCCGCAACGAATCTGCCCTCTCCGTGAGACGCCGGAATCACATAGACGCCTCCAAGGTCAGCTTTTCTAAGCCATGGGGATTTGTTGGATACAACCTTTGTGTATACGGATTTGGATATATGACGTCCGATGCTGTTGGTTGTAAGCGTTGGTGAATCCTCCTTCTGCTCACATATCTTTCCATACGGTACCAGACCAAGCTTGATAAGAGCCTGGAAACCGTTACATATTCCAAGTACAAGACCATCCCTGTTATCAAGAAGGTCGTGAACTGCGTCTGCAATTTTCTCATTTCTGAATACAGAGGCTATAAATTTGGCCGAACCGTCAGGTTCGTCACCCGCACTGAATCCGCCAGATATCATAAGTATCTGCGAAGATCTTATGGCTTTTTCAAATGTGTCCACGGATGCCTTTATATCACTCTCTGACATATTGCAAAATACTGCGCTGTCCACCGATGCTCCGGCTTTTACAAATGATGCCATAGTATCGTATTCGCAGTTGGTTCCCGGAAATACCGGTATGAACACCTTAGGTGTCGCAACCTTGTGTTTTGAAACATATATATTCTTTTCAGTATATATATCATCTCTTCTTCCTACATCATTTGGCTCTGATTCGGTAGGAAATACTCTCTCAAGAGTATCAGACCATGCCTTTACAGCCTCATCAACAGTAATTTTGCAGTCGTTGTAAATAAATACCGGATCAGCCGTAATACATCCGACCTTCCTGTACTCAACATCTATAAGTTCCTCTTTGGAAGGGCTCACCTCGCACACAAAACCACCATACGTCGATGCAAAGAATTCCGATGCATCAAATGAAGGATCAATTGTCAATCCAAGTTTGTTACCAAATGCCATCTTACTTACTGCTTCACATATTCCGCCAAAGCCCGTTGCATATACAGACTTTAACACACCCTTTTTCATAAGCGCCGATACCTTATCATACATATCCATGATATATTCATAGTCAGGAAGATCATACTCATCCTTCTTTATATCTATAGCAATGATATCATTGCCCGCCTCCTTGAATTCCGGAGTCACGACATCCGATATTCCTGCAACATCAACCGCAAATGAACATAATGTAGGCGGAACATTTATATCATTAAATGTTCCGGACATGCTGTCCTTTCCACCGATTGAAGGAAGTGAAAGCTTCATCTGAGCGTTATATGCACCGAGAAGCGCCGCCATAGGCTCTCCCCAATTCTCAGGATTATCGCCAAGTCTTCTGAAATATTCCTGAAAGGTAAAGCGTATCTTTCTATAATCTCCTCCTGCCGCAACAATCTTTGCAACCGAAGATAGTATGGCATATTCTGCACCATGATACGGACTCCAGCTTGACAGGAACGGATCCAGTCCATAGCTCATCATAGTAACCGTATCACACTCGCCATCCATCACCGGAAGTTTTGCAATCATTGTCTGAATCGGTGTAAGCTGGTACCTGCCTCCATAAGGCATAAGAACAGTTGAGGCTCCTATCGAGCTGTCGAACATCTCAACAAGTCCCTTCTGCGAACATACATTAAGATCCTTAAGTGTATTTATCCAGCTCTCCCTGATATCTGCAACCTCTTTTTTGATAAAATAATTCTCATCCTTATCAGGCATCTTAACCACAACATTCG
>CASFAQ010000088.1 GCA_949292725.1 uncultured Eubacteriales bacterium
GCCTCGAAGTACTCTCCCACTCTGTTAATCGCGGGGATAAGCGCTTTGTTGATTATTATATCAGGTTTCATGCCATTATCAACGGCATCATTTACCAGCTTCAGCGCGCTCTCTTTTCTGCCCTTAAGTATGGCCTCGTATATTCCTTCGTGACATATATCCTCATTCACTTCCGTCACTGCCGCATAATTTTTCTGCGTCTTAACTTCTTCTCTTTTATGCTCTTCATTGAATATGGTGATTCTTTCCACATATCTTGTATCCGAATCATTCTTTGCCATAAGAAGGTCAGATGCATACACGGCGTTCATAAGAAGCTCCTGCATAGGATTGGCAATCGCCATTGTAAGCCCTTCCGATATCGCCATCGCCATAAATGCCGAGTTGATATAGGCTCTTTCCGGCAGTCCAAATGATATATTGGATAATCCGCACACCGTCTCGACTCCAAGCTCTTCTTTACAATATCTTATGGTCTCAAGTGTCTCCACTGCTGCCTGCCTGTTGGCTCCTACGGTGGTTACAAGTCCGTCCACCACTATACAGTCCTTATCTATCCCGTATTTGTCCGCCTTATCGATAAGAGTATGAATAATCTCTTTCTTTTCCTCAAGATTCCTAGGAAGTCCCTCCTCCGAAAGAGGGAGGAGCACGAACATTGCCCCGTACTTTTTGGCAAGTGCAAGAAGCCTGTCCGTCTTGGAATCATCAAGGCTTATGGAATTCATAAGGGCTCTTCCGGGATAATTCCTCAGCGCCTTTTCCATGGCGTCGACATTGCTTGTATCTATCGATAACGGAAGATTGACTGACTGCGACAATGCCATAACTGACTTATACAGAACTTCTGTCTCGTCTATTCCGTTCATTCCTACATTTACATCAAGTATATCCGCGCCGTACTCCTCCTGCTCCTCAGCCATCGAAAGCACAAGCTCAAGACTGCCGTCCCTAAGCTCTGCCTGGAGCGCCTTCTTGCCGGTTGGATTGATCCTCTCGCCGATGATATAGAACTTCTCTGCCGACGCTATATCAAGATAATGTCTCTCTCCGGTAAGGATCCTGGCGCCTCCCATACGCAGGTTGTCGGGTCTGTGATATGACGTTACATTATCCCTTAACAGCCTTATGCACTCGGGATCCGTTCCGCAGCATCCTCCGATTATGGATGCTCCTACATTCACAAGTCTTCTTATGCCAGACTCAAACTCCTCCGGCGTATCCGAATACACTGTAACGCCGTCCTTAAGGACCGGCATTCCGCAATTTGGCTTTGCTATAACAGGAATCCTTGCAACTGACGACATCTTACTGATTATATCTGTCATGCCGTCCGCTCCGGTGGAACAGTTGGCTCCTATCGCATCCGCCCCCATCGACTGAAGTACGGTCACTGCGGTTACGGGGTCTGTTCCGTACAGGGTTCTTCCGTCCGCTTCAAATGATAATGTAATCATCACCGGAAGCTCCGATGTCTCTTTTACGGCAAGGAGCGCCGCCCTGCATTCCTGAAGGCTCATCATCGTCTCCACCACCACAAGGTCGATACCCGCCTCGTACATATATGAGAGCTGTTCCTTATATATGTCCACAAGCTCCTCGAAGGTAAGCGTTCCCATAGGATACAGCTGCCTTCCGGTCATAGTAATATCACCCGCTATATAGACCTTTCTTTTATCTTCAACCTGTGTCAGGGATACGGCCGTAGCGGACAGCCCGACAAGGTCTCTGTTAATCTTACCGATATTATCCTCAAGCCCGTACTCGCTAAGCTTGATGCGATTGGCAGTAAAGGTGGGTGCGTATATAATATCGCTTCCCGCCTCTATATAGCTTTTCTGCAGATTAATCAGTGCGTCTTTATGTGAAAGCATCCATTCCTCCGGACAAGCTCCCGGATCCATCCCCGCTTTTTGAAGCATGGAGCCCGTGGCGCCGTCAAGAATCACTGTATTATCATGAGTCAGTTCATAGAATTCCTGTCTGGTCATATACAAGACCTCCAAACGTTAATAAATTCCATTATACTGAATATGAGCCCATATGTAAACTATACAACGTCAAATATTTCTGTTATAATATAGTCTATTCTCGCAATGTGGGGTGCGCATATATGAGCAAACAACATAAAACAAGCATATATCCTGTAAAACTTGCAGTTATGATAATCACCGTTATAATTCTGGTGTCTCTTACAATATATAATAATATCCGACTCAATCAAAGACTTACTGATTCTCTAAAGACGGAATCATATAACAGTCTCGGCGAGCTTACATCCACCATATCAGAGGGTATGTCTGCAAGCCTCAAAATGTATGACAGTTCCATCCAGTATGCCGCAAGCGCACTCAATCATATAGCTGATGAGAACGAGCGCGTCAGATATCTTAACGAGCTTGCCATTACAAGCATGGACATTGTATATGGCTTTGCCGACCGTGACGGCAATCTTACGGTTATCGGCTATGATGAAACCTTCGATATAAGAAGTGAAGATTTCTACAAAAATGCTCTTAACGGCGAATCGTCCGTAAGTACGTCCGGCACCATATTAAGCAGCATAAGCCCTGCGGTCAATATAGTTATCGCAAGGCCCGTAGTTGCTCCGAACAGCGACAGGATATCGAATGTTTTGTGCGGATTCATTAAACCTTCCGCCATTATCGATTCATTCAGATTTGATAAAAGTAATATTCAGGTTCTTCTAAGCAATGCCAATAACGGAATCATAGCGTATTCCAGTTCGAATTATAATTCGGACAATCTCCTTACACCTTTATACCAGCTCGTATCCACGCCGGGATTCTCGGACCGTTTCAGCCAGGTTTCAGAGGAATCCTCCGACTCCTTATACATCCACGAATACGACGGATATACCCAGTACATCTACCGTGCCGACACCGTATTTCTTGACTGGATGTTATATATCTCAATCCTTATGGAACCCGAATACGGCTCCGGTAGTTATAACTCTTATATCGTTACTACCAATGTGTTATTCACGATACTTAT
>CASFAQ010000089.1 GCA_949292725.1 uncultured Eubacteriales bacterium
TGATGTTCTGGAGTATAACCGATCTGGATACATGGCTGAATTCTCATTACAATGATGGCTATACTCTGGGAAGCGAAGATAAAGTATCATTTACCGGCAATTATAGGATTACGGGAACTGAAGCGACGACCAATACAATCATCGTTTCAGGCGGTACACACAGGATTACGATAGATGGTATTAATATTAACAAACCGGCAACAGGACCATTTGTTCTGAAAGACGGTGCGACTGTGTATCTGACAATTGCCGGAACCAATACCATTGTGGCAAATGCAAAATTTGCCGTAATTGAAATACAGGCAGGATGCCTTATTGATATTCAGGGCGATGGACAATTAAACGTAACGGCAGGTGAGTCCTCGGCGGGAATCGGCGCTCAGGGAACCGATAACAGTACGGGAACGCTTGGAACGATAATTGTCCGAAGCGGAACAATTGTGGCAACCGGAGGTGCAAATGGAGCGGGAATTGGTGATTCCAGAGCCGGTCTTGGAGGTGGCGTAATCGAGATCTATGGCGGTACTATTCAGGCAACGGCAGGAAGAAACAGCGCCGGTATTGGTGAAGGCGGCAATCTGGGAAGCAATTCTGCAGGTGTTCAGATAAGGATATATGGCGGCTGTATATCGGCAACAGGAAGTGTGACCTGTGTTGGACAAGGTAAGGGCGCTGATGACAATACCACCGTTGAGGTGTATGGAGGAAGCATTACTAACATTGGAACCAGCAGACTTCCTCTGGTGAAGGCAACCAGTGTACCTACGGAAACAACATATTCTGCATGGAGCATCGCACTATCTGAGTATTCTTCTATTGACGCTATATATGTAGATGATGTGGATCAGAAGATATGTTCATTCCCATATAAGTCGGGTGCAGCATCATCTTCACTGGAGTTTAACATCTATATGACGTCAGGTGTATCACATACAGTAAAGGTGGTATCGGGGAACATCACATACGTATATGAGGTTCAGGATGGCTCCATCCTGTCAGGGCCTGCGGAGTAAATACTATCATAATCAGATAAACAGGGTTATTTCTGAGGCAGTCCGGACAACTGTCTCAGATGACTCTGTTTTTTATGTGGTACAGAGAAAATTAAAAACGGTTTTAGTGTGGCGGGGTAAATATACCTATGTCCGGCGCGACAACAGTAAAAATCAGAAAGCATATTAGCGTAGCGCATATTACGTCGCATAATAGTATAGTATGTTCCTGCATTCGACACGACAAGGTCAATTTGTAAACAAAAATAAAAGCTATAATAACGGCCAGCAGGAATGTGAGCAGATCAAGGACAAATAGATTGCGCCCAAGGATTCCGGTATATGTATAGAAAATAATCGGAACAAGTGCAGTTCCGGCCAGTATGCCTGAAAATAGTGAAGAAGTAATACATGGATAGGCATTTTTAAATTTTGGAATTGCATATAAGGAAAAAAGAAGCATTGGAAAGAATACCAGCTTCATATGTTCCCATGTCGACTCGTTGACCGGTGCAAACAGCCCGATTAGAGGACTATTGCCTGACCAGTCATAGAAGAAATGCGATATTGTTCCTAAAAAAATTACAAATATTGTTCCGGTTATTATATAACATTTTAATTGATTCATGATAGTCACCTCTAAATATAGTATATGCATTTATCTTGTCTTAAAATCAGGGAAACAGATTATGGATGTTTCGGGAGAGCAAATATCGGCACTTGTGTCAACAGAAAGATCGAGCTATAACGTATATGAGTTTTTACGACATTAATGAAAAAAACGGAGGTTATTATGAGGAAAATAAAAAGGATTATATCCGCCATCTTATTTGTTGCACTTATCATTGGAAACTGCCAGAGCGCACAGGCGGCAAATGACGGTGTCAATGCCACCAGATTTCTAAAATATTATGGAGAAGGAAAGTAAAAAAAAGGCAAATAAATACGCAAAAAGGCTAAGAAAAACAGCAAAAGAACCCTGTGTGAAGAAAATGCCGTCCAAAATGAAAAAAGCATACTTAAGGGCAGCAGAAAATCATTATGCACAGGTATCGGGTAAAACCATATATATGTGGGATTATTACCTGAGTGATATTGACAATGACGAGAAAGCGGAGCTGTTTATAAAATACGGTACTTGTGAAGCAGATATGCAGCTTTTGGTCTATCAGTATATAGAGGAAGAGGCAGTTATGGTCGATTCCGTATACTGTACACACAGCACGCTTTGTGCTTATAAGAATAACGAGGGAATTATCATGTATGAATCGCATATGGGTGGTGAGGCGATTTACCTTCTTACGTTGGAAAACGGGAAAATAAAATCAAAAATTATTGGTGGCAGATATGTTGATACAGGGGATTATATAACGCTAAAAGGCGTGTTAAAGAGTCATGTTTTTTATAATAAGAACTGGAAGAAGACTGTTCGCTATTATGACCTAATCTCTATCTGAGGACAGCAGAATTTGATAGTAATTTTCGCAGACGTCATATCCTGTGAAGAGTATCCGTTGGCAGGCTTTCGAAACAGCAGAAAATAAAGCCTTTGGAAATGCATGTTGCTGCAGACAGACAGCTGCCAAGGCGATATTGGCGACGGTGCAAATTGATGGAAAAACCTATAATGTTACCAAGATTGCCGCTAATGTCTTTAAGGGATGTAAAAAGTTAAAGGCAGTAACGATTGGCAAGAAGGTAAAAGTGATTAAAAAGAATGCTTTTTACGGAATAAAAACGCTTAAGAAGATAACCTTTAAGGGTAAGAAGGTTCCTAAGATCGGTAAGAATGCATTTAAGGGAATTGCTAAGAATGCGAAGTTCAAGGTGCCGAAGAAGGCGTAGTGATTTAATGGTATGCTGTTTTGCTGACAATTCTGGGAGTTTGCCATATAGTATGGATGAGAAGAAGTAATTCAAAAAGTTATTGACACGGAAAATATATTGTGTTACAATAAATCCACAGAATTCCTCTGCCAACAGTAGGAGAGGTAATGAGCAAAAGAACTA
>CASFAQ010000090.1 GCA_949292725.1 uncultured Eubacteriales bacterium
CCATTGATCGAGGCCACAAAAATACTGGCGGGAATGCTCGTAGCATGGTGTGGCTGTACCAAAGATGAGGTAGAGGATGAGCTTAATTGATGAATTGGAAAAGAGTGTTATGCCTATCTGGGATAAGATGGCGGAGCACCCGTTCATGCAGGGAATCCGAGAGGGTACATTATCGGATGAACAGTATGGTTTCTATGTTGCACAGAATTACCCTTATCTGTTTTATTATGCCAAAGCTGTAGCCATGGCATGCCAAAAATGTGAGGATGTAAAGACACTTAAGAAGCTTACGTGGATATTTCAACAGGTTGTTAATGATGAGCTTGACCTGAATTATGAGAATGCCCAAAAGCTTGGGTATAAGGGTGATAAGCTTCTGAATAATAGGATGTCTCCGGAGATATTCGGATATGCAAATTATCTGATAAAGACCGCATATGAGGGGGATCTGGCAGACTGCATAATGGTTCTGTATTCATGCCCGGCAAGTTATGCATATGTCGCAAAGAAACTGAAGAATCAGGGTATCGATAAAGGCCTTATGCATCCGCAGTACGGGCCGTGGCTTAAATATTATACTTCGTACGATGCTGACGAATACCGCAAAATTATGGCCGGTATTATAGATGAATTAGAAGATGCTGTATCTGATGAGAAAAACGAACGTATGAAAAATATCATGACGGCAGCGTCACAGTACGATTATATGTGTCTGGAAATGGGTTGAAAGAAATCAGGATGGATTGTCTGATATAAGAAAGGAAACTGCAATGATTGTATGTTGCAGTTTCCTTTTAAAATTAGTCTAAGTCTAATAAGTATATAGGGTATTAACCTCTCCTGTGGTAAGATCCTTTGTGAGCATTACGCTGGTTTTGCGCCTATAGTTTTCTCTCCAGCCCAGGGAAAATTCCGAGTCCTTAACGACGTAATTAAGCAGACAATATATGCGTTCGCCACTTCGCTCCAGATATTCGATGTTAATGCCTGTATCACTAAGGTATTCAAGCTTACCTTTTCCCAAAAACGAATAATCTGACTTGGAAAGAACCAATTCTGCGGTTCCGTCTTCATTATTATACCAGTAAGCGCGTCCGTTTTCTACCTTATACGACATCATAGGGTCATAAAGCATTAAGGAGTAGTCGTTATCGACTACATTTACAGTGCCATCGTCATTTACCGTAAAGTCAGGAGCCACAAGCTCTTTTTTTCCCGCAACTATTTCACCCTCGCCTGTTGACAGATCTATCTTGCATATTTTTCCACCCTGGAAAAACATTCCGGTTCCACCGGAGCTTCCATAGGAAAAATATAAATCGTTATTATTATGTAATACCATCTTTGCCACGTAGGTGTCGCCTTGCATCACGGAGGACGGGTACAGGTCCGCATTGGTTGTATAAAGTGTTTCCACAATGCTTCCGTCAGTGGACATAATCATGAGGTGTAGCTGTCCGTGAGTTGATAAACTGTAATCTTCGGGGCTGACTTCATAGAAGACTGCGCTTCCGAGCATGGCAAGAAAATTCCCCTTAGTGGTCATAGTACTTCTGTTTCCGTCGGAAGATGAGATTTTGTCAAATCCGTCGTCATACTTTCCGGTACAGAACATGGAGCTTCCATTCGAGTCCAGAATCTTACCCTTTCCCAAATTACGCTGGGCATTGCTTCCGTCCATATAGCATCTTCCCAGATAGCTTTGTCCGCCCTCTAGGTATTCAAAGTAAATCATACCACCGCAAAAAGCCAGTTTGCCATGAATCTTTCCCGTAAACAAAGTGGTTTCCACGCCGTTTGCATCTCTGAGTATAAGGGAGTTAGAAGTCTTTGACTTCGGCTCGAACCAGGCCAACAGACCCTCCTTCTTAAAACTTTTTTCGTTGTATTTTACATAGTATATATTATCGCCCATTCTGAGTATGTTACCGGCAAGAGTAAGCTCCAGATGCTCCACCTGTGTTACCTGGTTTGGCCAGCCCATGTCGGATGCATAGGTCTCGGCTGTGGTGCCCTTATGAACACGAACAGTTGACAGGGGAGTTCCTGTGAATGCAAACCGATTGATTACGGTAAGACCGCACCCCAATGTAACTGTATTTAGATTCTCGCATTCATAAAATGCATAAGGGTGGATGGCCTCTACGCCGGCTGGAATAGTTACATCCCTAAGTGTTTTATTCTGCATAAAACATTTTTGCCCGACTGCCGCTACAGGATGACCGTCTATGGTATCGGGCAGGGTTAGGGACGTCTCGGAACCGTGATATTCAAGAAGCACCGCCTTACCGTTAAGCAGGTAATACGAGTATACCGGACCTGCAACAGAAGCCTTAAGATAAGTATCTAAGACATTGTCCGCCTTTATATTCGGAGTCGTACCGGAACTTGCGTCATACGGACGCTCTTTATCTGTCAGGGAATAGGTTCCGTCTCCGTAAAAGATTATCTCGGCGTTGGAATACGGCAGACCTGCAATCGAATCCTGTGTGCCGTATTCTTGCTTGGCATCATTAAGAGCATCCTGAAAATTCATTGCCCTGCCTTCGGTTACCGTACCCATTCTTTCAAGCACTGCGGCCGCCATTCTGATGGAATATAATATGGAAATAT
>CASFAQ010000091.1 GCA_949292725.1 uncultured Eubacteriales bacterium
GATTAAGGACAGGGCCATCATGATGCCGTAAACGACGCCGGTCATGAAGAAGGCGGTGGTGTCTTGCTCGCCGTAGATTTGGAACATTAAGCCCGGAATTTTTAAACGATGTGCTATTGTTACTTACCGATATGTCTGACAGCAACAACACCTCCATAGGTATTATTTCTCATGTGGAGGAATTGAAGGTTAGAATAGACAAGAAGATACTTGTTACAAAGCAGGCTGACGGAAGCAGTAAAATTGATATAGAGGTTTAATATTTGCCCGGCGGATTTTATCCGTCGGGTTCTTTTTTGATATATAAAAGAGGAATATACACATATAAATTTTACATAATAAAGCCTATATTTCGTCAAAAAGAAGAAAAAAAGAGCCAAAAATATGGGAATAAAACATTATTTTTTTGTGAATTTGCTATTGACTTATGGAAAAAATTATGGTAAAATTATAAAATGTATCATAATGGAATGATGTGCGTCTATGGGGGATTTATGCCCTTTTTTAAGGGCAATTTCCTATATGTATTTATATAGTATATCAGACCATTATCTCATGAATTAACTAAGGAGTGGAAAAGCCAATGGTGAATGTCAAAAAGGTTACTCTGGGTAGAAATACCCGTATGAGCTTCTCTAAGATCAATGAAGTACAGGAAATGCCTAACCTCATTGAAATTCAGAAGGACTCATATCAGTGGTTTTTGGATGAGGGCATCCGTGAGGTATTCAAGGATGTATCACCCATTATTGACAGCAATGACAAGTATGAGCTTACATTTTTGGATTACAGGATAGACGAAAATCCCAAGTATTCCATTGAGGAGTGTAAGGAAAGGGATGCCACATATTCATCCAGAATGGATGTACTGGCAGAGCTTCATAACAAGGAAACAGGTAACACTATACCCGGCTGGGTATATATGGGCGATTTCCCGCTTATGACAGAAAGCGGTACCTTCGTTATCAACGGTGCAGAGCGTGTTATAGTATCACAGCTTGTACGTTCTCCCGGTGTTTACTATGGATTTGATTATGACAAGACCGGTAAGAAGCTGTTCAAGTCAACCGTTATTCCTAACCGCGGTGCATGGCTTGAATATGAAATGGATTCCAATGATATTTTCTATGTAAGAATAGATAAGAACAGAAAGATTCCTGCCACAACTCTTATCCGTGCTCTCGGCGTAGGCTCAGACAGTGACCTTACCGACTTATTCGGCGAAGATCCCAGAATTGTACAGACAATCACCGAAAAGGACTCCACAAAGAATAAAGAAGAGGCATTACTTGAGGTTTATAAGAAGTTAAGACCCGGCGAGCCTCCCACAATCGAATCAGCACAAAATCACCTCAATGCACTTTTCTTTGATGCAAAGAGATATGACCTTGCAAGATTCGGTCGTTATAAGTACAATAAAAAGCTCGGTGTAGCATCAAGAATTGCAGGCCACAAGGCGGCAGCTCCCATTATTTCACCCTTTACAGGTGAAGTGCTTTGCGATGAGGGTGAATTTATCAATTCCGAAAAGGCTGCTGAAATCGAACAGGCAGGCGTTAAGGAATGTATCATCTCAGTTGAAGGCAAGGAGATAAAGGTATTAGGTAACGGCATGGTTGATATTGCCGGCTATATCCCCTCTGACATGAACGCTGAGGCTCTTGGTATCAATGAGAAGGTTTGCTTTGAGGTACTCAAGGGTATTCTTGATGAATGCGGTGATGACAGGGAAGCACTTGAAAACGCTATCCGTGAAAATGCCGAGATCCTTATTCCCAAGCACATTACCCTTGATGATATCTTTGCAAGCGTAAGCTACTTTATAAACCTTTGCGAGGGTATCGGTGAGGTTGATGATATTGACCACCTTGGTAACAGAAGAATTCGTTCAGTAGGCGAATTACTTCAGAACCAGTTCAGAATTGGCTTTGCAAGAATGGAAAGAGGCATTCGTGAGCGTATGGCTCTCCAGACTGAGGACGAAAGCAAGCCCACAAAGCCGGATGACGTTATAAACATCCGTCCTGTTATTGCGGCTATAAAGGAATTCTTCGGTTCATCTCCTCTTTCACAGTTCATGGATCAGAACAACCCCTTAGCAGAGCTTACCCACAAGAGAAGATTATCAGCTCTCGGTCCCGGCGGTCTTTCCCGTGACCGTGCCGGATTCGAGGTACGTGACGTACACTATTCCCACTACGGAAGAATGTGTCCTATCGAGACTCCTGAAGGACCGAATATCGGACTTATCTCATATCTTGCGTCCTTCGCCAAGATCAATGAGTACGGCTTCATAGAAGCGCCCTACCGCAGAGTTGACAAGGCGACCGGAGTTGTCACCGACGAGGTTGTATACATGACCGCCGACGTTGAGGACAACTACATGGTAGCTCAGGCGAACGAGCCTCTTACCCCGGACAACAAGTTTGCCAGAGCCAAGGTAAACGGCAGATACCGTGACCAGATCATGGAGATCGACCGCGAGAACATAGACTTTATGGATGTATCGCCAAAGATGGTTGTTTCCGTCGCAACGGCGATGATACCCTTCCTTGAGAACGACG
>CASFAQ010000092.1 GCA_949292725.1 uncultured Eubacteriales bacterium
CTGGAGCATTCTTTTTTCATAAAATCGAATTCTCAGAGGTTTATAGAAAGTGTATTTTCCTGCCAAATATTGATAAGTAGGGAACAATGATTATTTTCCCAAAAATCTAATTAAACATAATACCGATTATATAACAAATATAGGTTCGTTTACAAACACCAGATAAAACCTTAATCATATTACGAAAATTCTCAAAAATAAGAACGCTTCGTCATTTCATTTAGAATGACAGTTCATTTTAAATGAAATGACGAAGCGTTTTGAAATCACATAATTCTGTGAACTGTTATATCCGGAAAATCATGGAGCAACATCAACAGAATTCCTTCTTCATTCATGTTCTTGGCTTTTACTACCATGTTCACATAATAAATCCTGTTACCGCTGACGTCCGTCCTTTCTTCCATATCATACGAACTTATGATAAAATTTCTCGAGCTGAACAACGCTGAGATATCTTTCAGGGAATCCTGGCTGGATGTTGAAAATTCCACAATCATGCTCCGCAAACTGATGCCCTTGAAGAAATAATTCAAGACTTCAACGCCTATAAGGAACAAAACCGTTGCGGTTATACCCATAACATACATTCCGGCTCCTATAGCCAAACCTATTCCGGACGTAGCCCATATTCCGGCTGCCGTGGTAAGCCCACGTACAATCTGTTTCTGAAGTAGTATTATAGTTCCGGCACCTATGAAACCGATTCCGCTTACCACTTGCGAGGCCAGACGGCTCGGATCGAGCCTAACAAGGTCAGTTTCAAGCACTTCCGAGAAGCCATATTGTGATACTATCATCATAAGCGCACTTCCCAGAGCCACAAGGAAATGAGTTCTGTAGCCCGCTTCCTTGGAACGGTATTCCCTTTCCAAGCCTATTATAACGCCCATCAGGCTGGCTACAACGAGTCTAACTACAAATTCAATATACTGATCCATAATTCATAACGCTTATACACAAATATAAGCATTCTTTACGAGAAAAACAACATTTCAGGCTGTTACTCTGTTCATTCTGGCTATCAGTTCATCGCCCAACTCACCTTTTACCTTTATGTGCTCCAATACCGCTTCTACGAAAGGATTACTTTCAAAGTACCCTCTCACCTGCTCAAAATCAAGCCTTTGCTCTTCCCTTGTTCCATCAGCACCGAATCCAGTCATGGCAGAAAGAGAGAATTCCTTCTTCGCATCTTCGTAAACCATCTTGTCAAGGCCGATTACCGCATCTTTCCATTTTTCTACGATACTGATAATATCTTCCTTAGTGATTTTATCTGCCTCAAGCCCAAAGAATTCAAGCATCTTGCCGTATGCCCAGGTCCATTCGTAAGTATAGTAATTATTGTGCATCTCTGTAAGACGGGCATCTATCTTTTCCACCGAATCAAGCACTCCACACTCGATATCGGCCATCAATCGGTCTATCTCGCTGCGAGGAGCAATAAGTCCCGATACATCAACCCATTCGCCTGTACCTATGGCAGTGTCAGGTTTGAGTCTTTCGCGGATTTCTTCGTCACTCTTGAATTCCGTTATCTCCAGACGCTTGATAACTGAGTTTCCGAGGAACTTGGTAATACCTGTCTCATAGAACTTTATACCCTTATTGAGAGATGAATTCTTGATTTTCGCACTCTGATATGAGTATGTCTCAGATGTCTCGCCCGATACCCTTGCAAGGTCTTTCAGAATCTCACGTCCGTTGAACATCTTCTGTATGGTATATGGACTCAGAAGGTTGTAATTCACCTTATCCATACGGCAAGGGTCTTTTCTGTTGTCACGCTTAGGCCATTTCTGGGCATCACGGATAGTTCCCACACTGCGGAGATTTACACCGGGCATAAGGTATGTGGTATTCTTCTCTTCTATAAGATATGAGAAAGGCAGATTGGTGGTGTCAGGATGAGCCACGTGGCGTCCCATAACGAGTGAGAAGGCTCCGATACGTGCCGGCCAAAGGATATAAGAGTCGGAAGCAGTCTTGGCACCTCTCTCCATGATGCCCTGGTGGATAGGTCCCAACTTATACATATGGTTGCTCTGGTTTGAACCCGAACCGGCATTCATGAATGAGAACATTCCGGCTATAAGCAATGTCGATTTATGATGGGTAACGGTGAAAGGGCCTGCAAAGATGGCACAAGCCTCGCCGTTTTCTTCCTGACAGTTACAGAAGAACAGGGAGTCTGACGCAGAATAGTTATGTCCCATATGGCATGCCTGACCTACGAAACATCTTGTCAGCATAGTACCGTCTTCGATATGCGAGCCGCTGGAGATGATG